>CAUZBE010000012.1:0-18379 GCA_963577885.1 Alphaproteobacteria bacterium | reverse complement strand
ATGGGGTGCGCGGCATTCCTACCTTGATGCTATTCAAGAACGGTGAAGTCGCCTCCATGAAAGTCGGAGCGCTGCCCAAGGGTAAAATCCAGGAATGGATCGAGGAATCAATTTAGTCAAAACCAATGTCCTCTTGCGGGTCGGTGGCTAGAACGCTGCCGGCCAGGTACAAAGAGCCGCAAATCAGCACTCGTGGCCCTGGGCCGTTTTCCTGCGTCTGAACAATATGATCCAGGGCTGCTTCCACGCCGCCGGCGGGCGCCGCGTCCAAGCCGTGGGCCGCGGCCGCCTCGACGATCTGCCCCGGCGTCGTTGCGGTATCTTCATAAGGCACGGCGACGGCATGCAGTTTCGGGGCCAGGGACCCGAACGGCGCCAGGAAGCTGGCCACGTCTTTATGATTCAACATACCCACGATCAGGTACAAGGGCCGGTTGTCGCGCGCCTGCCAGACGGTCAAGGTCTCGGCAAGGGCGGCGCCAGCCCCAGGGTTATGGCCGCCATCCAGCCATAACTCGGCTTCAGGCCCCAGCCGGTCATATAGCGGGCCTTGCCGCAACCGCTGCAGGCGGCCCGGCCACCGCGCCGTGGTCAGACCGGTGGCCAGGCTCCCTTCGGAAAATGAAAATCCTTGCAGTTGCTGCAGGCAGGCAAGGGCAAGGCCGGCATTTTGCAGTTGATGTGCGCCGTTGAGGCCCGGCAGGGGTAGGCGTAATTCGCCCGCCGCTGATTGGAAATGCAAGTGGCCGCCGTGTGCTTCGACCCCCCAGTCATGACCTTGGCGTAACAGCTTGGCGCTGACTTTGGCCGCTTCGGCCGCGATCACCCGCGCAGCCTCCGGCGCCTGCTGGCCGATCACACCGGTTACCCCTGGCTTTAAAATACCGGCCTTTTCACCGGCGATTTCGGCCAGGCTATCGCCCAGGAAATGCTGGTGGTCCAGAGACACGGTGGTAATCGCCGTCAACAGGGGCTGTTCTATAACATTGGTGGCGTCCAGGCGCCCGCCCAGCCCGGTTTCCAGCAACAGAATATCCGCCGGACTGTCGCGAAATGCCAGAAAGGCCGCCGCCGTCGTGATCTCGAAATAGGTGATGGGGTCATCGCTGTTCGCCTCTTCGCAGGCGCACAGAACCGCGACCAGATAGTCATCGGATATCAAACGGCCCGCGAGGCGGATGCGTTCGTTGAAACGGACCAGGTGCGGCGAGGTTAGGACGTGTACCCGTTGTCCCGATGCCTCCAGTGCGGCCCGCAGATAGGCGATGGTAGAACCTTTGCCATTCGTTCCTGCCACGTGCACCACCGGGGGCAGGTGGCGTTCGGGGTGGCCCAACTTTTTCAGCAAAAGCCGCAACCGCTCCAATGAAAGATCAATCAGCTTTGGGTGCAGCTGGATCAACCGTGCCAGAACCGCCTCGCACCGCGCCGTGCTGGCGGCCGCACCCGCCGTGCCGGACGCCTCAGGCCGCGCCGCCAGGTTCACCGCTATGGCCTTTTTGCCGCGAGTTCGTCAGTGCGGGAATTTCCAGATCCGGTTGCGGCAGGCTGGTCACAGCAGCGGACGGCGGCCGGTTGCCTAGCAATTCAAGCACCCTGATCAGGTTTTCCCGCATGGCATGACGGTGCACCACCATATCCAGCATGCCATGTTCCAGCAGATATTCTGCCCGTTGAAAACCCTCGGGCAGGCGCTCGCGAATGGTATTTTCGATGACCCGCGGCCCGGCGAATCCTATCAGGGCGCCCGGTTCGGAGATTGCCACATCACCCAGCATGGCATAACTGGCGGTAACACCCCCCGTGGTCGGGTCGGTCATGACCGAAATGTAGGGCAGGCCGGTTTCCTGCACTAATTGCACCGCGATGGTGGTCCGGGGCAGTTGCATCAAAGATAAAATACCCTCTTGCATGCGGGCCCCGCCGGCCGCGGCAAAAATGATCAGAGGCACCTTTTTCAGCACGGCCAATTTAGACGCCGTAATAATCGCCTCCGCCGCGCCCAGTCCCAGGGAGCCGCCCATGAAAGAAAAATTCTGCACCGCGATGACGGCGCCATGGCCACCCAACTTCCCATGGGCGACGACTACGGCATCCTTTTGCCCGGTCTTGTTCTTGGACTCCTTGAGGCGATCCGTATAGCGTTTTTCGTCACGGAATTTTAAAGGGTCGATCAATACGCCCGGCAATTCGATGGTGGTGAATTTGCTGTTGTCGAACAGGTTGGGAAAGCGGTCTTCGGGCCCGATGCGCAGATGATGGTCGCAATGCTGGCAGACGAACTGGCGCAGCTTGATTTCCTTATGGTGGATCATCTGACCACAGTTTGGGCATTTGGTCCAAAGATTGTCTGGCACCTCGCGCTTGCGCACCAGGGCTTGGATCTTGGGCCGGACAAAATTGCTAAGCCAGTTCAACGTGTCATCTCCCCGGCGCGGCCGCAGCCACGCCAGTTGCTAGGCTGCGGGTCAGATCCAGGACGGCATTCACCGTCGCCGCCGTGGCATTGCCGTCATCCAGGCTATCACGCACCGCATCGGTAAAGGCGGTGCCTACCGCGGCGCCATCGGCGACTGAGGCAATATCTCTGGCCTGTTCCGGCGTACGGATACCAAAGCCGACCACGATGGGCAAGTCAGTGAACCGGCGGATACGGGCCACGGCGGCGGCCACCGTATCGGCATTCACCGATCCCGCCCCCGTGATGCCGGTGTAGGAGACGTAGTAGACAAAGCCCGAGGTGTTGGCTAAAACCGCTGGCAGCCGTCTATCGTCGGATGTCGGTGTCGCCAGACGAATGAAACTAAGCCCGGCTTCCAAAGCGGGCAGGCACAGCTCGTGATCTTCCTCGGGCGGCAGATCGACGATAATCAGGCCGTCAATGCCAGATGCCAGGGCCGTGGACAAAAACGCCGGCACGCCAAAGCTGTGAATGGGATTGTAATAGCCCATGAGGATGATAGGCGTTTGGGTATCCTGGCGGCGAAAATCCGCCACCATTTCCAGGGTCTTACGCAATGTAATGCCCGCCTTCAAGGCGCGTAGCCCGGCCACCTGAATAGAGGGGCCATCGGCCATGGGATCGGTGAAGGCCATGCCCAGTTCGATGATATCTGCTCCCGCGGCGGGCAGGCCCGCCATAATTTGGGCCGAGGTTTCCAAATCCGGATCGCCGGACATGACATAGGTCACCATGGCGGCGCGGCCTTCCGATTCAAGTTTGGCGAAACGCGCCTCGATCCGGTCCCGGCCGCCGGGCGTTGCGCTCATATCTCAACTCCCAGCATCTTGGCCACGGTAAAGATATCCTTGTCGCCCCGCCCGCACATATTCATCACGATAATATGGTCCTTGGGCAAGTTCGGCGCAATCTGGGACACATAGGCCAGGGCGTGGGCCGGTTCCAGGGCTGGAATAATGCCTTCCAGCTTGCTACACAATTGAAAGGCCGCCAAGGCGTCCGCGTCTGTGGCCGAGACATAATTTACCCGGCCTACATCATGCAGCCAGGCGTGTTCGGGGCCGATACCGGGATAGTCCAGGCCGGCGGAAATGGAGTGGGCCTCGATAATCTGGCCGTCGTCGTCCTGCAATAGATAAGTGCGGTTTCCATGCAGGACGCCGGGGCGCCCGCCGGTGATGGAGGCCGCATGGCGGCCGGTTTCAATGCCGTCGCCGGCTGCCTCGACCCCGAACAGGCTTACATCTTTGTCGTCCAGAAAGGGATGAAACAGCCCCATGGCGTTGGAACCGCCCCCGATGCAGGCGACCAGGGTGTCGGGCAGACGGCCCTCCGCCTGCAGGATTTGCTGCTTGGCTTCCTCGCCGATCACTGATTGAAAATCGCGCACCAGCTCGGGATAGGGGTGGGGCCCGGCCACGGTGCCGATGATATAGAAGGTATCATCCACATTGGTGACCCAGTCGCGCATGGCCTCGTTCAAGGCGTCTTTCAGGGTGCGCGATCCAGAAATGACCGGAACCACCTCGGCCCCCAACAACTTCATGCGAAAAACATTCGGCTGTTGCCGCTCCACATCCACTTCGCCCATATAGACCGTACAGGGCAGGCCAAACAGGGCCGATACGGTGGCGGACGCCACGCCATGCTGCCCGGCGCCGGTTTCGGCGATGATGCGGGTCTTGCCCATGCGCCGGGCCAAAAGTATCTGGCCCAGGCAATTATTGATCTTGTGACTGCCTGTGTGGTTTAACTCGTCTCGCTTAAAATAGATCCTGGCGCCGCCGAAATGGGTCGTGAGGCGTTCGGCGAAATACAGCGGGCTGGGCCGGCCGGCATAATGCGCCAGATAATAATCCAGCTCTTCCCGGAAGCCCAGATCGGCCTGAGACGCCCGATAGGCGCGCTCTAACTCCAATATCAAGGGCATCAGGGTTTCGGCAGCGAAACGGCCGCCGTGACTGCCAAAACGGCCAGCCGCATCAGGCCCGGTTCTATACGAATTTGGCTTTGGCATGGTTCCTTGATGCTATGTCAGAGCGCCATTACGGCGTCAAGGAAAGCTTTGATGGCGGCGGGGTCCTTCACGCCCCGCGCCGACTCGACACCGGAGGAAATATCCACCGCCCTGGCCCCGGAGATCGTTACGGCCTGGGCAACATTGCCGGCATCCAGGCCGCCCGACAACATCCAGGGCCGCCGCCAATGCCTGCCCTTCAATAGCTCCCAATCGAACACCAGGGCATTGCCGCCCGGCAGCGCATCCGCCATGTCTTCCGGCGCCTTGGCATCGAATAACAGCATGTTGGCCACGCCATCATAAGCCTTGGCCATGTCCATGTCCGCGCCTTTGGCAACCTTGATGGCCTTCAATACCGGCAGTTTGGTCAGCGCTTTGATCCAGGCGACCCGTTCGGGGCTTTCCCTACCATGCAGTTGGATCAGATCCAGGGGTACCTGGGCTAAGACCGTGACTAGAAAATCATCATCGGGATCGACGAACAGGCCAACTTTCTTCACGGCCGGGGGCACCAAGGTGGCCAGTGCCCGCGCCAGCACCGGTGTCACCGCCCGCGGCGAGGGTGGATAAAATACCAGGCCAACATAAGACGCACCGCCGAGCACGGCGGCATGTATCGCCGCCGGTTCCTTTAAACCGCAGATTTTGGCTGCTACGGAGATGATTTTGGATCGGTTATTCATGGTGCGGTTTATAGCAAGGCCCATGGAGTTTGTCCCACCGGTTGCTCACAGATTGCGCATCACCAGTTGCGCCGCGGCCAGATCTTCCAGGGCGGTGCCCACCGATTTAAATAATGTGATATCGCCGTTCTGGTTGTCCCCCCGCCCCTGGACCAGTCCCCGGGTCAAGTCAAACAGATCCCCCCGCACGTCGTCTGCCGTGATTACACCGCTGGCAAGGGGGATCGCGATGTCGCCACCTTCGACCATGGCGCCTTCTCGGTTATCCACATAGATCCGCGCGCGGGTGACCGCCGTGTCGTCGCATTCCCGCATATCGGGGCGAAAGGCCCCAACCAGATCTAGATGGCAGCCCGCGGGCAGCCAGGCACCCATGATCAGGGGGTCGGGCGAAAGAGTAGCGCAACTAACAATATCCGCCGCCCCCACCGCGGCCTCCAACTCGGTGCTGGCGCTAATTTCAACGCCATCAATTTTCAGTTCAGCCGCCAGCGCCTGGGCTTTTTCGCTGTTGTGGTTCCAAATCATCACGGTACGGATGGGTCGCACCGCCGCATGCGCCCGGATCAGATGGGGCGCCAATGCCCCGGCCCCGACCATGACAAGGTTGGACGCATCAGGCCGGGCCAGAAAATCCGCCGCCAGGGCCGAGGCGCAGGCCGTACGCCGCAGGGTCAATTGCACACCATCGATGAGGGCTTGGGGCCGCCCGGTTTTGCCGTCTAGCAACAAATATTGCCCTAATATGGAGGCCAGGCCGACCCGGCCGTTATCGGGAAACACCGTCACCAGCTTGATCCCAATCTGTTCACCGCTTTGCCAGGCGGGCATCAATAATAAAGTGGCGTCGGCGGCCCCGGGGTTGAGGATATTGTGATGGTGACGCAAGGGGACATCACAGCCACCGCGGAACATCTCGCGCAACTCTTCGACCAGGGCGCGGTCATCGAGTGCGCTGTTGACCTCATCGGCGTTTATCAGTCGCATGCTGGGGCCTCCTTCAGCGCAATCAGGCGGCCTTGATCCCGGCTGTCGCCCCGCTATCCGGGCGCGCGTACGCGGCTTCGCCTGCATTGCCCACCGCCTCCCGCAGTTCACTTTCCAGGCGGCGTATGTTCCGTTTTTCCTGCCGCAATTGCCGGCGGCATCCCCCGGCCCGCAGCCAAGAAATCAAGCCACCGGCAACGAGGCCAACGAAGATGCCCGCAAAGATAAAGCCGTACAGCGGAGCCTGAATACTAAACGGTGTCGGGTCAAGAGACAGGGTGACCCCATGGCGGTTAGCGATGGCAAAGGCCATAAAAATTAAGGTGAGCGGTAGCAGCAACAGGCAAAGCAGCAGTTTCACCCTGGCACCCGTCTGGTTAGTCGTTGGATCCGGACACGGCAGTCCCGTCTGTGTCCGCGTCGGCCCCACCGAGCCCGTTCAGACGCTCCCGCAATTCCTTGCCGGTTTTGAAGAAGGGAACAAATTTTTCCGCCACCGACACCGATTCCCCGGTTCGGGGGTTACGGCCGATACGGGCGGGGCGCCGCTTTACCGAAAAAGCGCCGAAGCCACGCAATTCCACGCGGTCGCCGCGCCGCAGGGCGCCGGTGATTTCGTCGAATACCGTGGTCACGATGCGCTCCACATCGCGCTGGTAGAGGTGCGGATTTTGCTCTGCGAGACGGGTGATCAATTCAGATTTAATCATCTTCAGCTCAACTTTCCTGCATTCCGGGTTGCCCACTCATCTGACCGGGTAAAGGTATAGGCAAAACGTCCCTAAGAAATCATGTCCGTATTCGAATGGGCCAACCCCTTCAGCGCGACGAACCCCCTAAGGTTGCCAAACAGATAACAGACCGTCAAGGGTAAGTCTTTCATTCTTAAACAGTTTTCCACTTACCGTGTCAAGCGTCCGGGCAAGCAGGCTGGACTTCTCACCCCAGCGCACGTCGATGGCGGGCAGATCCGTGGAAACGCCATGGCTTTCCTTCAGCCAGCGCCGCGCCGCCCGTTCGCCGCCCAAGGCATCAATCAGGCGCAGCTTTATGGCCTGCCGGCCGCTGAAAACCCGGCCGTCGGCGGCCCGCCGCAACTCCGTAGGGTCGAATTGGCGGCGCTTCTGCACCAGATCCGCAAACCAGTCATAGCTATCTTCCAGCAAGATACGCAGAGCTTTTCGCACCTCTTCCGTCATGGGTTCGACCGGCGAGGGCTGCCCTTTCAAAGGCGAGCTTTTCAAGGAGATGGGCGTAATTCCTAACTTCTCCATCAAGCCGGTGAATTCCGCCGTCTGGAACAGCACACCAATGGAACCGGTCAAAGAGGTTTCCATGGCGACGATATGATCGGCGGCAATGGCAACGATATAGCCGCCGGAGGTACCGATGGTGCCAATCACCGCGACCACCGGCTTTTTCGCCGCCACCCGCCGCAAGGCATGGTAAATCTGCTCCGAACCAGTGGTGGTGCCGCCAGGACTGTTGATACGTACAACGACGGCCCTCACCGCGTCTCGCTCCACCAACTCGTCGATCGCCGCGTCGCGTTCTATATCTTCCATGATAAAGCCGGTGATGGACAGGCGGGCGACATGGATTTTGTCGTGGGAATAGTATTTGCCAACGCCGACGGCGATCAACGCCATCACTGCTAGACCGGCGGCAATGCGCCAGAAGACCAGGCGTCGCTTCAAGCGCCGGCGGTCTAAAATGGCATCGGCGTCCATACGGTTCTCGCTACCCTATCGATCCCGAGGAGCATGACCCGGCGGGCCGCACCCGATGCAGCGGTGCCGGCCTCAGCTATCCGCCTTGGAACCCTTATCCCCGACATCATCGCCTTCGTCCGCATCGCCATCGACGGTGGCTTCTGCTTCGGCCTCGGGTGCGGCTTCGGCTTCCGGCTCTACTTCGGTATCAGCGGCTTCTACCACCTCGACCTCGGTGTCGCCGTAATCCGGCTCGCTCTCATCATCTTCGTCATCCGCGTCGGCTAATTCCCGTGCCCGGCCCATGGCGGGACCAAGAATATCGCCCAGGCTGGCGCCGGAGTTGGACGAGCCGTATTGCTGCACTGCTTCTTTCTCTTCCCTGATCTCCCGCGCCTTGATCGATAGGGCCAGCCGGCGGGTGTTTTTCTCGACCGAGGTGATTTGCGCGTCCAGCTTGTCGCCGACCACGAAGCGCTCGGGCTTTTGTTCCGAACGGTCGCGGGATAGATCGGCCCGGCGGATAAAGCCGCGCAGGCCATCGCCAACCTCTACCTCGATACCGCGGTCCAGGATAGCAGCGACAGTGCAGGTCACCACACTGCCCCGCTTCAAGGTTTTGGCTTGGGCAAAGGGATCGCTGCTCATTTGCTTGATGCCCAGGCTGATGCGTTCCTTCTCGATATCAATGTCTAGGACCTTGGCCTTGATCGTATCGCCCTTATCGTAGCTCTGCATGGCCTCTTCACCGCTCTTGTCCCAGTCAATGTCGGACATATGAACCATACCGTCCAATTCAAAACTCAGGCCGACAAATAGGCCAAATTCGGTGATGTTCTTTAGCTCTCCTTCGACCACGCTGCCGACCGGATGGGCGGCAATGAATTCTTCCCACGGATTATCCATGCATTGTTTCAAGCCAAGGCTGACCCGGCGCCGTTCCGGATCAACATCCAAGACCATGACCTCGACCTGCTGCGAAGTGGAGACAATCTTGCCCGGATGGACGTTCTTTTTGGTCCAGCTCATTTCCGAGACATGCACCAGGCCCTCAACGCCCGGCTCCATCTCCACGAAGGCGCCATAATCGGTAATATTGGTGACCCGACCGGTAAACTTGGCGTTCAACGGATACTTCACCTTGATGCCATCCCAGGGGTCTTCCAACAGCTGTTTCATGCCTAGGCTGATGCGTTGGGTTTCGGGATTGACCTTGATCACCTGAACCTTGACGGTTTCGCCGATGGTCAGGGCTTCCGAAGGATGGTTGATGCGCCGCCAGGCCATGTCGGTAACATGCAGCAGGCCATCAATGCCGCCCAAATCAACGAAGGCGCCATAATCGGTAATATTCTTGACCACGCCATCCAAAACCTGACCTTCGGCTAGGTTCGAAACCAATTCAGTCCGTTGTACCGCTCTGGTGACTTCCAACACGGCCCGGCGCGAAACCACGATGTTGCCGCGGCGACGATCCATCTTCAGTATTTGAAAGGGCTGCATGATGCTCATCAACGGCGTGATGTCACGCACTGGACGTATGTCGACCTGGCTGCCCGGCAAAAAAGCCACGGCCCCCGAAAGATCGACCGTGAAACCACCCTTGACCCGGCCGACGATCGAGCCCTCGACCTGCTCGCCTTTATCGTAGGCAACTTCAAGATGGTTCCAGGCTTCTTCCCGTCGCGCCTTGTCGCGGCTGATCACCGCTTCGCCCAGGGCGTTTTCGATGCGTTCTAGAAAGACCTCGATCGCGTCGCCGACAGCAACCTCTTCGCCCGACTTGGAAAATTCACGCAGGGAAATTCGGCCTTCCGTCTTCAAGCCGACATCGATCACGACATTGTCGTTTTCGATCTCCACGATGGTGCCGTGCACCACCCGTCCTTCCAATTGTTCCTGAGAAATAAAGCTATCTGCCAGAAGGGCTTCGAAGTCGTCGTCCGCGCCTAGGGCTGCGCCGCTGTTCAGATCAGTCATCAAAGGTCTCTTTCCATTATTAGTTGTCGGCCAACCGGTTGTATCCGGCGGTCTTGAGCCAAAGGGGGTCTCCATCAGGCGCACCGCAATGTCAATATGTCGTCCCCAAGGACGCGAAGCGATGGCGCATCAGGAAATTAATTACGACGGCCCCAGGACAGAAACCTGGGGCGCCAAAAACCGTACTAGTCCTCTACACGGGCAGCCACGATCCTCCGGGCCGCTTGAACCGCGGCCTCTATATCCATTTTTGTGGTGTCGAGCAAGTGCGCATCGGCGGCTGGCGCCAGGGGTGAAGCCGACCTTTCACTGTCGCGGGCGTCGCGCCGGGCCAGATCGGCCCGCACTGCGGCCAGGCTGACATCCTCACCACCGCTAACTAATTCGGTATGACGGCGCTTGGCCCTGGCCTCGGGGCTGGCGGTGACAAACAATTTTACCACCGCATTTGGGCAGACGACGGTGCCAATATCACGGCCATCCAGCACCGCGCCGGCAGCGCCATGGGGTGGGTGGGCGGCAAAACTCCGCTGATATTCCAACAACGCCGTGCGCAACGCGGGGTGCGCTGAAATGACGCTGGCTGCCGCCCCCACCATTTCCTGGCGCAAGGCGGGATCATCCAGATCGGCCAGGCTAAGGGCGCCGGCCTGGGCCACCATGGCGACAGCATCGTCCAGCGCCTGGCCGTCCCGCAACAGGCGCAAGGCCACGGCACGATACAGCCCACCCGTATCGAGATAGGCAAAGCCGAAACCCGCCGCCAGGCGCCGGCACAGGGTGCCCTTGCCGGCCGCCGCCGGGCCATCCACCGCTATGACGAGGCTCTTAGACATTGTTATTCACGGCGCCGCCTCTATTTGCGCGCCCAATCCGGTCATCAACTCAGCAAAGCCCGGAAAAGAGGTCTCTATCATTTGGCAACCGGCGACTTTCACCGGGCCTTGCGCCGCCAGGCCGTACACCAAAAAAGACATGGCGATGCGATGATCCATTTCCGTATCGATACAGATGCCGTCATTAGTCGGGGACGGACCACCATGGCCATGCACGATTAGACCATCGGCCAGCTCTTCCACCCGCACTCCCAGGGCGCCCAGGCCATTGGCCATGGCCGCGATACGGTCGCTTTCCTTGACCCGCAATTCACCAATGCCCCGCATCACAGTGGCGCCGGAGGCGAAGGCCGCCACCGTGGCCAGGATCGGATATTCATCGATCATCGCCGGCGCCCGTTCGCCCGGCACCTCGATCCCGCGCAAGGGGCCGGCGTGAACAACCAGGTCGGCGACCGGCTCGCCCTGAACCTGGCGGCGGTTGCGTTCCGTGATCCGGGCTCCCATGTCGCGCAGGGTATCCAGCAATGCAGCGCGCAGGGGGTTCAGGCCAACCCCTGTAACCGTGACCTGCGACCCCGGCACCAGTAATGCGGCCGCGATGGGGAATGCGGCCGAAGATATATCGCCGGGCACATATACGGTTTGCGGCCGCAGTTCCGGTCGGCCCGTCAGGGTAATGCGGCGGGCGCCGTCGTCATCCTGACCGATTGTCATCTCGGCCCCGAAATGGCGCAGCAGATGTTCCGTATGATCCCTGCTCGGCCGCGGTTCGATCACCGCCGTGCGGCCGGGGGCATTCAGGCCGGCCAGCAGAACTGCCGATTTGATTTGCGCCGAGGGCACTGGCAGGCGGTATTCGATAGGCATTGCCCGGTCGGTACCCATCACGGTGATGGGCAGGCGGCCGCCTGGCGCGGCCTCAAAGCGGGCGCCCATTTGTTGTAGTGGCGTGATGACTCGCAGCATGGGCCGCAGCCGCAACGAGGCATCGCCGGTAAAAATTGATGTGACCCCCTGGGCCGACGCCAAACCCAGCAACAGCCGCGCGCCGGTGCCGGAATTGCCCAGATCCAAGATATCCAGCGGCCGCATCAGGCCCCCGACGCCAAGCCCATTGACGCGCCAGACAGCGTCCGTGCCCTGCGTTATATGGGCGCCATACGCGCGCAGGATCTTCGCTGTAGCCAGCACGTCGGTGCCTTCCAGCAGGCCGTGTATGTTGCTTTCGCCGACACTCAAGGCACCCAGAATCAGGGCCCGGTGCGAAATCGATTTATCACCGGGCACGGCGATCGTGCCTTGCAGGCTGGCTCCATTGGATGCGGCGGGATGGGCGATCTTGACGGACACGGTTGGCAATTACCTAGTCGTTGATCCCGGTAATCCGGGGCTGCAGGGAACCAGCGAATTGCCTAACATATAGCCATGGCCATCGCCAGACGGCAATTCGGAATTCGGTCCTGCGGGGACCTTAATAAAGAACTTGTGGAATCTATGTTGACAGGGCGACCGCATGTTCTCTATTGGGGTGCGCCGGTAATTTCGCGCGGTGATTAGTTGGGGGATTTTATCAGTGGCCAAAGCGGAATGGGGCGCCAAGCACACCTGTTTGAGTTGTAGCGCCAAGTTTTATGACATGGGCCGCAGCCCGATCACCTGCCCAGCCTGTGATGTGCCCTTTGCCACCGCGGCGCCGGCGCGCACGCGGCGCGCACGCAAAGTAGAGGCAAAGGTTGTTGATATCGCGGTGGCGGCGGCAAGCAGCAAAAAGGCATCGTCGGATGATGGCGAGGACGCCCTGATTGACGATGACGATGACGATGATTCGCTCGACGACGATAATGTCGTTGTGGCGTTGACCGATGACGATGACGGCGATGCGTTGGCGGAAGCCGACCTCAGCAAGGCCAAAATTTCCGAAGAATGATTAATTGCGGCTGATCAGGGGTGGCCGACGGCCCATCACCAGGTACCGCAGGGGGGTTGTTGGGGCAATTATCGGGGTTTGCCGGAAAATATCGCTCCGGGCGCAGTTAGCCCTTGAATTGGCCGCCGCCGCACCCTAGTTTCCGCCCGTCGTGTTCCCGCGCCGCCGGGCACGCAGCGATGGGGCCATAGCTCAGTTGGGAGAGCGCTTGAATGGCATTCAAGAGGTCGTCGGTTCGATTCCGTCTGGCTCCACCACTTAATCTCTTAAATTTATAGTCAATGGCGATCGCCAGTGCAGGTTGGCCCGTTGCCGGCCAATCCAGCGACGCGCAGCTTGCCATCAGTCCCGGGTCTTGGGCAATTCGAAATTGGCGGCGCGTTCTACCACGCGGACGATTTCGCTGAGATCGCCGCCGCCCAAGCCCATGGCAAGGGCCTGGCGCATGGTGTGATAGGTGGCGCCGGCGACATTCTGGGGAACTTCCAAACGTTCCGCCTCCATGCGCCACAGCATCGCGTCCTTTTCAATGATGTGCATGGGCGCTTCCATGTTGAATTTCCGGTTCAGGATGAAGTTGGGAATTTTCGTCAAGGTAGCGCTGTTCTGACCGGAGCCCGCATTGAAGACGGCAAGCGCTTTTTCCGGGTCGACGCCGCCTTTCGCCGCCATCACCAGGGCCTCCACCGCGACCACCAGGTTGGTGAACGACATGATATTATTGGAAATCTTGACCAACTGCGCCTGGCCGATTTCGCCGCCAACGTAGTGGATATCCCGCGCGAAGGATTTCAGGAACGGCTCAACCTGATCAAACACCGCTTGCGGGCCCGACGAAATCACCGTGATGTCCCCATCCCAGGCCCGTTGTACGCCGCCGGTTATGGGAGAATCCAGCATGGCGATACCTTTGTGCGCCAATGCGGCCTCAACCGCCGCGACGGCTTCCGTGCCCATGGTGCCCAGGTTGACGAAGATGTTCATTCTCCCGCCGTCCAGCACGCCGTCCTCCCCGCTTACGACGGCATGGAAACTGGCGATACTGGGCATGCAGGCGAACACCACGTCCGCTTCGTCCGCCACCTCGGTCGGGGAGCCGACGATCCGGGCCTGCTTTTCGGCCAGGGGTTTCGTAGCGTCCGGGTTGATGTCGAACACGGTGAGGGATTTTTCCTGATTAAGAATATTGGTCGCCAACGGCGCCCCTATGCTGCCCGTGCCGATAAATCCCGCCTTCATCTTGCCGCCTCCCACATAAGCTTGTTGAATTGTTGCGGAAGCCTACGCTGTGCCGCCGGATCAAAAAAGGGCTAGACTGCAATAATAGGAAAGTTTGTCACGGGAGGGCCAGGTATGGCGAAGAAGATCCAGTTCGGCGTGATGCAGCGCGGTGTTTTCCCTCGGGACGAGGATATGGGCGCCCATTTTCAGGAGCTGATGGAGCAAGCCCGCGTGCTCGATAAGCTGGGCTATGACTCCGTCACTACGGGCTCCCACTTCGCCACCTATCCCCATCGTGAATTCATGCAGGTACCCTATCTTTGCCGGGTCATGGCCGAGGCGCCTAATATGCGGCTGAACGCTGGCGTCGTGCTGCTGTCGCTGCATAATCCGCTGGAGGTGGCGGAGAATTTCGCGGCCATGGATGTGATGTCGGG
Source organism: Alphaproteobacteria bacterium (assembly GCA_963577885.1). Taxonomy (GTDB): domain Bacteria; phylum Pseudomonadota; class Alphaproteobacteria. The sequence goes on along the minus strand of CAUZBE010000012.1, from coordinate 4,112 downwards.
CGGGCGCGTGATCTTTGGCTGCGCGCTGGGCTACCGGGATCTGGAATACAAGGGCTTTGGCGTCAAAAAAGGCGAGGGCGTAGCCCGCTTCGAACAGAACCTGGAGGCCATAAAGCAGCTTTGGACCGCCGAAAAGATCACCATGATGGGCTCGCACTTCGAATTGGATGGCGCCGCCATTTCCCTGCCCTTGGTACAAAAACCCCATCCGCCCATCTGGATTGGCGCCAATGTCGACAAAGCCGTTCTGCGCGCCGCCCGCCTTGGCGATTGCTGGTATCTGGCGCCGCATCAAACCATGGAAACCTTGGCCCGGCAGATGGATTTGTATTGCGCGGAGCTGGATGCGCATGGCAAGCCGTTCCCCGCCGAGCTGCCCATCCGCCGCGAAGTGTTCTGCGCCCGCAGCCATGACGACGCGGTAGCGATCGCCGCCCCGTATATGAAGCGCCAGTACGATCTGTATCATAGCTGGGGCCAGAACAAGGCCATGGCCAAGGGTGACCAGGACATCACCATGGACTATGAGGATCTCGCGCGGGACCGCTTCATCGTCGGCGATCCGGACGAAGTTGCCGAAGAAATGCTGCGTTACAACAGCGTCCTTGGCGTCAACCACATCGTCATGAGCGTGCAAGGCGTCGGCATGCCCCAGGCCCAGGTGCTGGACACCTTCCATCTAATGGCGGAAGAGGTCTTCCCAAAGATCAGGCAAGCGCTATAGAGCAATTGTAAGTTCCCTCTAGGTCCGTGGGTTCGACGTAGTGCTCTGTCCGTCATCAAATTTTTTTAGGACTGTTGAGCCTGTGTTCATAACGGGGGATCGGGCTCATCTTGGATTGATGTTAAGTTACTCGGCGCTGATGGTTCAAGCGGCGAGTCTGGTGGGGGTGGTGGAGAAGAGAGGGATACTCGCGCTAATGTCGAGGAAAACTATAAAACGCCTCTGCCTCCGCGGAAGAAAAGCGGGAGATATCCGAAGAAGAAAAGGCAAACCTCTCAGATTTGTGGCACAAGCTTGTTAAGCTTTTCCACCCCCGACCGACATGCGAGCGATCCCGCCAAAGGTCGAAACTGCGGAACGCTCGATACACCGGTCCCGAGCGGCTAAATAGTTAGGCGAGCTACTGCTTCCGTCGCCAAAGTCAGCTAGACTCCGATTTTGCTTTTATGCTGAGTAGCTACATTTATCGAAGCGGCCAGTTTTGGAGGCCATCGTGGTGGCGCCGGAGGAGTATGCGCACATGCAATTAGTGGCACCGGAGTCCGTGGGCCTGTCGAGCAAGCGCCTGGAAAAGATGTCGTCGTGGATGGAACGGCAAGTCAGCTCGAACCGCCTGGCGGGGCTGTCCGCCATGATCCACCGGCGCGGCCAGTGCGCGTATTTTAACTGCACCGGCCAGATGGACATCGAGGCCGGTAAAGCTATGGCAGAGGATACGATCTTCCGGCTTTATTCCATGACCAAGCCGATTACTGCCGTGGCGGCAATGATCTGTTACGAGGATGGATATTTCCAGCTCGATGACCCGATCGCCAAGTTTCTGCCGGAGTTCGCCGAGATGCAGGTCTGGGACGGCAATCCCAGTGCCCTCAGCATGGTGCCGGCCGAGGGCTATATTACAGTGCGCCACCTGATGACCCACACTGCCGGGTTTTCATACGAATTCATGGAAGCGTCGCCGGTCGAGGCTTTCTACCGGGAGCACAAGATCAGCTTCAACCCGGGGAGGCAAACCGAGGGACGGGCCAATCTATCGGCCATGACAACCCGCCTTGCCCAGGCGCCGCTGGTCCGGCAGCCGGGCAGCGGTTGGGGTTATTCGGTCTCGATTGATGTGCTTGGCCGATTGGTTGAGGTGTGGTCGGGTGAGCCGCTCGATCGCTATTTCGAGGAGCGTATTTTCCAACCACTCGGCATGGTCGATACCGCGTTCTCGGTGGTGGCGGAGAAGCAGGAGCGTTTCGCCGCCTGCTACGAGCCCACCAGCGGTGGCGGCCTTAGCGGTCTGAGCTCGCAGGCAGCCGTCATCCGCAAGAGTGAGGGCATCGGCCTGAAGCTTTCAGACGCGCCGCCCGACAGCCATTATCTCGAAATGCCAGAGACCTTTTCTGGCGGCGGCGGCCTGACCGGTACGATCGGCGATTACGGCCGCTTCTGCCAGATGCTATTGAACAAGGGAGAGCTCGCCGGCGTGCGCATATTGGGCAGTAAGACGGTTGAGTTCATGTCTGTCAACCACCTACCCAACAATAAAGACATGGCCGCCATGGGACAGAAGTTGTGGAGTGAATCCAGCGCCGAGGGGATCGGTTATGGCCTCGGCATGGCCGTCGTCATCGACGCCGCGACGACGCAACTGATCCGCTCAACCGGTGAGTTCTTCTGGGGCGGCGCAGCAAGCACCGCCTTTTGGATTGACCCGGCCGAGAACATGTTCGTCGTCTTCATGACCCAACTGGTTCCCTCTACCTTCTATCCGATCCGCAGTGAATTACGGGTCACGGCTTATCAAGCCCTGATCGACTGATTGTGAATATTGCTCTTCGCCGCTACGCCGGAGGCTCAGGATTTGCGCCGCAAAGAGCTCATCGCCCATGCTCTCGAAGACCTCAGGCGATTGTCCGGCCGCGCGAAGGCGCCTTCATGACGAATTCCCAACGATGGATGTGCCAATACAAGCAATGGGAACGTACTATAGCTTCACCTATAGATACTCACGTATAGTGTAAAACAGCGTCCGACAGATGATGCGGATCTCGCCAAATAAGGAGATAACTTATGAGTAGCGATAGTGAGCGCGCCGTTTTAGCAGGTGGGTGTTTCTGGGGTATGGAGGATTTGGTACGTAAGCTTCCCGGCGTGATTTCGACCCGTGTTGGCTATACCGGCGGCGATATGCCGAACGCCACCTATCCCAATCATGGGAACCACGCGGAAGGCATCGAGATTATGTTCGATCCGACCCAGACAAGTTATAGGGCGCTGCTGGAGTTCTTCTTTCAGATCCATGATCCGTCTACCCACGATCGGCAGGGCAATGATATGGGCCCCTCTTATCGCTCGGGCATCTATTATATTGACGATGCCCAGAAGGCGGAGGCTGAAAGCACCATCGAGGATGTCGATGCATCGGGATTATGGCCGGGCAAGGCCGTGACTGAGGTCAAGCCGGTCGGCCATTTCTGGGAGGCGGAACCGGAACATCAGAATTATCTGGAGCGCATCTCGCACGGATATACCTGCCATTTTATTAGGCCCAACTGGAAACTGCCACGGCGCGAGGCCGCGGCCTGACAAAAGGGCGCGTCCCTTGCGTCTCTGATTGGGCCGATGCAACTGGCATGGCGTGCTTTGCAGCTATCAGATTGTTTGTGGCAACAGCCCATCTGGCGGGGAAGGCTCGCTATGGGGCAGCTATTTCCGCTTCTTCTCCTCCTCCGTCGGTCCGCCAGCCTCCCGCCATGCCGGTAGTCCGCCGAATAATTGGGCCACATTCTTGATACCCATATCCTGAAGTGATTTGGCGCACAGTGCAGACCGCCATTCGGCGTTGCAGAACAGGACATAGGTCTTGTCAGCGTCGCCAAAGAGATCTCGATGATAGGGACTCTCTGGATCGAACCAGAATTCGATCATGCCGCGCGGTGCGTGCTGGGATCCTTCGATCGTGCCGCTTTTCTCGACCTCGCGGATATCCCGCACATCGACGAAGACAAAGTCGTCTCCACCGTGCCCTGATAATGCTTCATCCACCGTCATCGACTTGATTTCGGTCTGCGCTTGTTCGGCCAGTTCCCGTATTCCCATCCGCTTAGTTTCCCTCAACATTCGATCCCATGCCTGTATAGTAATATCTAGCAGGCAAACAAAGGTATGTCTTATGTCGTGCATTAAATGGCGGCGCAATTACGGCGGTAGTTTACATTTTTTTGAATTATGAATTTTGGCGATATTCAATTTAGGGCTACCCTAGATATCTAGGATAAGCATCCTTTAACCCACTGTTTTATCTGCCTCAACTGGTTCTGTGGGTTAGGATTGTTGAAACGCCACTCGCATTCCTTCAAAAATAGCCCGATATGTTCCCTGGGAACACCGTTGAATTTCC
>CAUZBE010000011.1:0-19142 GCA_963577885.1 Alphaproteobacteria bacterium | reverse complement strand
GACGGTTTGCGCTTGCGGGGGCCGGAATTCGTCCATGATTTTCCGGCCGGCGCGGGCCGCTATATTCAAAAATCCCAAGGTTACAGCCACATGTTCGTCAACGGTCAGCATTTCATGCGCGATGGTGAGCACGCCGGCGCCTTGGCCGGGAAGGTTCTGCGCAGCAATTGAGTTGCATTGACGGCAATTCTGACGCGCTGAATATCAACCGGTGGGCAGAGAGGCAAAAAATTCAATCCGTTCGTGGCCATATTGGGGCACCAGAGCAATTTTCGATTAAACGGGTTCGCTCTCGCGACTTAAGTAATTGGTTTAATTGTTCTATTCTTAAGGAGTCTGGGTACGTTTTAACAAAACATGCCCTAGGCGCAGGCGCGGCCATCACGCTCCTGGGCGGGTAACGGGCGGCCCGGGCCGCTTCTTCCGGCGTATTCACGTGTGGTACAAATATGCCCATTGCCCCGTTATTCAGCTAGCTTGAGATCTTGGCCGCATCGTTCCAGCGCGCCCGGGCGAAAGGCGTTATCCTAGCCCGCATGGCGCCGATCTCGCTGGTCCGGGAATGCCTGGCATTCAGGCCCAGTACAACTTCGCCGGCGGCCAGACGGCGGCGTGTCGGTGCCGAATCCGGTGGCATAGATTTTTCCTGTCGTTTGTTCCCGATGTAAAAGTATCAAACCGGCGCGGCTGGCTTGTAAATACCGCGGCGGCCAAAGCATTTGCATTCTGAAAATGCGCAGATCTTTGGAATTGCTCTACCGGATCGTTCAGCCAGGTCCGGAATGCGCTATCGGCGGCGCAAATGCGGCCAGATTAGGCCGGCCAGCGCCAGGGCGGCTAGGCCTTCGCAGGTCATGATTCTGACCGCCATGGCGCCGCCGAACCAGTCGGCCAACAGACCAATTTGTAAAATGCCGATGGGGTTGATCCCTATACAGACGGCCACAAGGCCCATCAGGCGGCCGCGCATCTCTGGCGGGGCGGCGGTAAAGATAATGGTGCCTTGCATGGCGGAGAAGCCGGCCACACCCAGGCCGCTCAGGAACAACAGGCCCAGGGACAGGGGATAGGACTGAGACAGCGAAAAGGCGAATACGGCACATAGAAAGGCAATGGAGCCGTAAAAATAAATCCGCGCGAAATGCTGGGGCCGGGCAAAGTTGACGATCACCATGGCGCCCAGTAACGCACCCGCCGCATCGGCCGAGATCAACATCCCCGTGGCGACGGCGTCCTGGCCCAGGACCTTGCCGCCGATTACCGGCACCATGGCCCCATAGGGGAAGCCGAACAGATTGACCGCCATGGTCACGTACAGCGTCCCCATAACCCGTGAGTTGGCGCGGATATAGCGCAATCCCTCGACGATTTGCGCCAGGATCCGCGGCGCGGCGTCCGGCCTGTCCGCGGTCGTATAGTGGGCGCCCAGGACCAGGCAAAAGCCGGCCGTGAACAATATCGTGCCCAGAACATAGACCCCCGGCAGACCAAAACTCCCCAATACCAGGCCGCCCATGACGGGCCCCACCAGGCGCATGCAATGGTTGGTCCCGCTGTCCAGGGCCATGGCGACGCCCGCCCCCCCGGTGCCGGCCTTGTTGCTGGCGATAATGCCCAGCATGGTGCGCCGGACCGGAAATTCCAAGGTCATGTAGAGGCCGGAGATGAAGGCGCCCAGCGCCAGGTGCCACAATTCAATTAACCCGGTAAGGGCCAGAAAGGCCAAAACGCCAGAGGTAAAGGACAGCAGGCCCAGCCCGCACAACAGCATCAATCGCCGGTCGAAGCGGTCGGCAATGGCGCCGGTGAAGGCGCTAAAGAAAAGCATGGGCAGCGAACGCGCCATGGTGACCAGAGCCACCATCAGGGCGGACCCCGTGGCCTCGAAGGTGAAAACACCGATGGCCAGCATTTCCAGCCAGCGCATCATCCAGCCCAGGCTGCCGGCCAGCCAGATACGGCGGAAATCCCGGTCCCCGATCAATATCCGTGGCGTGATGACGGCCTGGGGCGTTACGCCGGCCGCCGCCGCGCCTTCCGGTTCGGACAAGGTCTCCGCTTAGTCGCCCGCCGCCGCTTCGGCCAAATGGCGGTCCTCTTCCCGTTGATAGCGCACGGTCATGTCGCGGGGCTGACGCACATCTTCGGCGGATTGGTCCGCGGTGGCGGTTTTCCAGGCGTCGCCACCGGGCCAGGTTTGCGCCAGGGGAAGGATCTCGCCCGGGTTCTGGATGCCCTCAAAAGCCACTAGGGCCTGCCGCGCGATGGCCAATTGCTGGTCCGGGTCAAAGGCCGGGCCACCGCCGTGGCCCAAGGGGAAGTCCATGAACACGGCGCGCGGCGGCCAACCGAATTTGACGATATCCAGGGCCGTCCCCATGACCATGGTCGGAATGCCGCGGGCTTCCAGGTAACGTGCGATCAGACACACGGTCTGATGACATACCGGTCACAATGGTACCAGATAGGCGACATCCACGTCTTCCGCCACGAAGGCTTTGTGTATGGCCGGGGCCAGCTCTTCCTCGACCCGGCGTTTAGAATAGACCGCACCCATGCAGGAGAAGACATTATCCGCGACGTCGCCGATCACGCCTTCCGTGGCCAGGGTTAGCAGCGGTTCGATCGGGAAGGCGCAATTGGCATCCCGCCGGGTATCGGGCAGATAGTTTTCGGTCAGATGGGAAAAGCGCAAATTCTCCACGGGCGTGTCCGACGGTATCACCCGATGCGAGGCGTCATCTTTGTAGAAATAGGCCACCTGACCCGCCACGTATGTGCCGGCGGTTGACAGCATGCCGACGCGGCAGTCCGACAGCGGCTTGGCCAGCGGCGTCCAGGGCGGCGCTTCCGTCGCCTCGTGCCATCCATAGGGCGCATAGCCCAGCTTGCTGTACTTCTCCCGAATGGTCCTCATATATTCAACAGGCATGGCGCCCAGGCTCCTTTTCCAACTGTGTCGTCTGATACTAAGCTAGCACGGCGCCCCGCTCAACCTCGGGCGCGTGCATGGCGATAGCATCCTATCATAGGGGTCTTGGGTGCCCGTAAGGAGCCCTTGTCGACGCGATCACATTCGGAACCATTTGACGCTTGCGGGGCTTCGGTATTTCGATTATCCGGGGGCCATGGCAATTGGCATTAATGGCATGGGGCGGATCGGGCGGTTGTCCCTGCGGGCCGGGTTGGGTGGTGTTTTCCGCGATGACGGCGACCCGCGCAAAGCCAACCGGCTGAATGTGGCACACGTCAACGAAATCAAGGGTGGTGCTGCCACCGCCGCGCATCTGTTGGAATTTGACAGCACCCACGGTCGGTGGCGTGCGGCTTTCACGGTGGAAGACGGCGCCGCGGTTACCATCGACGGCCGGCGGATAGGATTTAGCGCCAAGGCCGAACCGGGCGACGTGCCCTGGGGCGATCTTGGCTGCGACGTGGTGCTGGAATGTACGGGAAAATTCCTACAGCCAGAGCAGTTGCAGGGTTATTTCGGACGCGGTGTGAAGCGCATAATCGTCGCCGCCCCGGTCAAGGACGACCGCGCCCTCAACATCGTAGTGGGCGTCAACGATAATCTCTATGATCCGGCCCGCCATCGACTACTGACGGCGGCCTCCTGCACCACGAACTGCCTGGCGCCGGTGGTCAAGGTCATCCACGAGGCGATAGGCATTCGACATGGCCAAATCACCACCATCCACGATCCAACCAATACCAACGTCATCGTGGATGCGCCGCATAAAGACCTTCGCCGGGCTCGTTCCGCGATGCATTCGCTACAACCAACGACGACGGGCAGCGCCACGGCCATCGCCCTGATCTACCCCGAACTAAAGGGCAAATTGAACGGCCACGCAGTGCGCGCACCCGTCTTGAACGCCAGTCTGACCGATTGTGTGTTTGAACTGAACCGGGCGACCACGGAGGGCGAGATCAACGCGTTGTTCGCAGCTGCCGCGCAAGGCCCGCTGGCCGGTATTCTGGGCGTTGAGCACCGGCCGTTGGTCTCCGCCGATTACGCCAACGATACGCGCAGTTCGATCATCGATGCGCCCAGCACCATGGTTACGGACGGCACCCTGTTGAAGATTTATGCCTGGTACGATAACGAAATAGGCTATGCCTGCCGCATGGTTGACTTGGCTAATATCGTGCTTGAAGCCGGCACCTAATGTCACCAGCGCGGAGCTATCTGGTCGTCACGGCGTCATACTGGGGCTTCACACTGACCGATGGCGCCTTGCGGATGCTGGTACTGCTGCATTTTTTCCGCCTAGGCTATTCGCCTTTTACCCTCGCGTTTCTATTTTTGCTGTACGAGACGGCTGGCATCTTCGCCAATTTGGGCGGTGGCTGGCTGGTCTCGCGCTTTGGCATATCGCGCATGGTGGGCGTGGGGCTCGGGTTGCAGATCCTCGGCCTGCTGCTGTTGTCATTCCTTGATACCACGTGGAGCGCCGCCGGCTCGGTGGCCTGGGTGGTAATGGCGCAAGGCATCGCTGGCATCGCGAAAGACCTCACTAAGACCGCCTCGAAATCTGCTATCAAGGTCACGGCGGCGGACGGCAATGGCCAATTGTTCCGCTGGGTCGCCTGGCTCACCGGTTCGAAGAACGCCATGAAGGGCGTGGGCTTTTTTATCGGCGGCCTGTTGCTCGACACAGCCGGTTTTCAGTCGGCTTTATGGCTGATGGCGGGCCTGCTGGGTGTCATCCTGATCGCCGGCGCTATCGCTCTTCCTGTCGAACTGGGCCGCGCCGGCGCCTCGAAAAACCTGCAGGAGCTTTTCAGCAAGTCGGCTGGCGTGAACGTGCTCGCCGCGGCGCGGGTATTCATGTTTGGCGCCCGCGATGTCTGGTTCGTGGTCGGGTTGCCGGTGTTTTTGTACACCCAGGACTGGAGTTTTTCGGCGGTTGGCGGCTTTCTCGCCGTCTGGACGATCGCCTATGGCGGAATTCAGGCCCTGGCCCCCGGCCTCGTGCGGCGCAGCGCCGATGGTTTGAGCCGGGAAGTAATGGCGGCGCGCCTGTGGGCCCTATTGCTCACCGCTATTCCGGTCGTGCTTGCGCTGGCCGTAGCGGCGGAAGAGCTTTTACAGATCGATATTATCATCGTGGTCGTTTCCGGTTTGGCGCTGTTCGGCGTGCCGTTCGCGGTAAACTCTTCACTGCATTCCTATTTGATCCTCGCTTATGCGGGTTCCCGGAAAGCCGCCGAAGACGTTGGCTTCTATTACGCGGCCAACGCCACCGGTCGGCTCATGGGCACGCTGCTGTCTGGCATGCTTTGTCAGGTTGGCGGATTGGTGGCCTGCCTTGCCGGCTCGGCGGTCATGCTTGGCATTTGTTCCGCCATAACCTTCTTTCTGCCGGCACAGGCGCAGGTGGAGGCGCCGCTCAACCTCGGGCAAGGGCGCGGGAAATAACGAGTTTCTGGATGTCGTTGGTGCCTTCGTAAATGCGGTAGACGCGCACGTCGCGGAGGATCTTGGCGACGGGATAATCTTCTAGATAGCCATTGCCGCCAAAGATCTGCATAGCACCCGAGGTCACTTTTTCCGCCATGTCGGAGGCGAATAGCTTGGCCATGGAGGCTTCCTTCAGGCTTGGCGCGTCGCTAACCAAAATTTGCGCCGCGTGTAGATACAGCCGCCGCCCAGCTTCGATCTGGGTGGCCATATGGGCCAGGCGGAAGGCTATCGCCTGATGCTCGAAGATAGGCTTGCCAAAGGCCTCGCGTTCCTGGGCATAGGCGAGCGCCGCTTCATAGGCAGCGCGCGCCCCGCCCACCGCCTGGGCCGCGACCCCGATGCGCCCGACGGACAGATTGGCCAGGGCGATGCCCAGGCCCCGGCCCTCTTCGCCTAGCATATCGGAGGCCGGCACCACCATGTCCTCGAGCGCGATGGCGCAGGTATCGTTAGTACGATGGCCCAGCTTGGCCTCTTCCCGCTGCACCTTGTAACCGGAATTATCCGTGGGTGTGAGAAAGGTCGAGATGCCGCGCTTGCCGGCCGCCGGGTCTGTGACCGCGATAATCATGGCGACGCCAGCCCGCCGCCCGGCGGTGATGAACTGTTTTTGGCCGTTCAGCACAAAATAATCACCCTGACGGGTAGCCCGGGTCAGGATGGCCGAGGCATCGGAACCCGTGTGCGGCTCAGTCAACAGGAAGGTCCCGATCATCTCGCCCCGGGTCATGGTCGGAAAAAACCTTCGCTTCTGCGCCTCTGTTCCGTGATCGCGCAGGGCCGCCATGACAGGTGAATTGTTGGCCGCCATCAGATTGGCGATACCACCGTCGGCCGCCGAAATTTCCTCCATGGCGACCACGTAAGAGACGAAATCAGCCCCGGCGCCGCCCCATTCAGGGCCGATACAAATACCCATCAGGCCGGCCTGACCCATTTTTAGCATCAGTTCCCGGGGTGCGCCGGTCTTTTCCCATTGCGTGACGTTGGGCAGAATTTCAGTTTGGGCGAAGCGGCGCGCCGTATCCTGGATAAGCCGCTGTTCCTCGTTCAATTGCATCTTTTCTACCGCCCCGCGGCGATCAAAATCACGCCAGTCACCACCATGACCACCATCGCTAACTGGCGCAAGGTGACCGCTTCCTTGCGGAATAATACCAGACCCAACAACAAGGTGAACAGCGGCGTGGTTGATACCAAGGGTACGACGATGCTGACCGGGGCCTGGGCCAAGGCAGCGTTCATGCTCCACACCGCCAGGCCGTGCATGATGCCGGCGGCGGCAAACCATAACAATCCGGGATTGGCCCAGTTCACCGGTCGTTCCTTGCGCCGAAGGCCTTGTATGGAAAGGGCGAGCAGGAAGGAAACGCTGTAGGCGACCAGTCCGGCGAACAGGGGCTCCGGCGCGAAGGCCAGGCCCATGCGGATCAGCACATGGGCAAAAGACCGCAGACCAGCCGCGCCGAGGGGAAAAACCAGGGCCCACAGGGGCCAGGGGCGGGTGGTCCCAACTTGCATTCGACCGCCCGTGGTATGCACCACCGTGCCGGCGACCACCGCCAGGGTGCCGATGGTGATAAACAGGGTTAAGTCTTCGCTCAGCAATAGCACGCCGAATAAAGCCGCGAACAGAGGCGTGGTGGAGGTCAGTGTGGAGGTTAGCGTCGGGCCGAGGCGCCGCACCGACACGAGGGCTAGATTGGCGGAAAGCACGGGACGGAACAATCCGACGGCAGCAAAAATCAGAAATCCCGAACCAAGCCAGTAGTCTCGCTGTAGAAAGAACGGCGAGAGCAGCCAATAGAACGCGGCGGTGGTGCCAATATCGATCAGGGTACCGGTGCGCGAATCGCTGTGGCGCAGGCCCAGATGTAAAAAATGAATGCCCATGGCGAACAAAAAGGACGCCGCCAGGGATTGGGCCACCGCCGGCCATTCAGTGCTCACGAAAGCACATCCGGACTATGGGTGACCGATTATTTGGGTGCCCATTTCGTGACGGGCTGCTCCATCTTCTCGCCGGCGACGAAAACCGCCTCGACCCGCTCGTTGAAGAAACACAGGTAACCCTTTATCCGGGCGGCCTCGGCCACCGGCTCGGGGTAGACCCAAGCCAAATCCTCAAAACATTCTTCACCCAGGTTTAGGTGCCAGTATGCGGCGGTGCCCTTATAGGGACAGCCCGTGCGCCGCTCTGATGGCAGCAACAGATCCATCCGGACGTCTTCTTTCGGCAGATAATAGCGGGTCGGCAGGTCGGTTTCGAACAGCATCCGGGCCCGGCTGCTTTCCGCCACTATCTGGCCTCCTACGGTAATGCGCACCGGCCGGGAAGACTCCAGGATATCCAGGCGTACGCGGGGGTCCCGGGCGTGGACGAAAACCTCCTCGTCCTCCTCATACCAATGGTCCATGCGGTCCCAATAAAAGGCCACGTAGCCCTTCAGTTCGGCAGTTTCCGGGTAGGGATTGGGATAACTCCAGACCGCGTTCTCCGCCGCTCTGTCTCCCACATTCACCGACCAATAGGCGGCGTCGCCCTTAAAAGGACAATGGGTTGAATGGTCGGTGGCCTGCAACAAATCCTGGCGCACATCGCCCATGGGAAAGTAATAGACTGGAATGTGATTGCTTTCGCACAGGTATTGCGCGCGCGTTGTATCGACCAGGGTCTCGCCATTGAAAACCACCCGCAGGCGCTTCGGGCAGGCTGCAAAATGCACGTCATAGCCCGGGTGTTTGTCATACAGTGATGGTCGTTGGTTGGCATCTGTCATGGCCGTTCCCCCTGGCACCAAGCATGGGTCAGTTGAGGTTCTAGCGCAACGGTATCCTGAATTTGGCTGTTGGCCTATGGCCTAAATGCGGTCATCCTCCGGCTTCAGCTGGCGGCGAAGGGAGTACATGGCAATGGAAACAGCGGAAACCCTGCAAGACATCTGTGCGCAAATTGGCCTGCCGCTGGAAGGCCTGAATGATTTGGAACTCAGCGGCCAGGATCCGGTTCTACCCTCGTCTTTCAAGGTTGGCACGGTCGCCCAGGCGGCGATTTCAGCCTCGGCTCTGGCCGGGGCGGAGGTCTGGTATCAACGCAGCGGGGCGCGCCAGGCCATCGGTGTCGACATGCGCCACGCGGCGACAGAGTTCCGCAGCGAGCGCTACATCAGGATTGACGGCGGGCACCCGCCGGAGCTTTGGGACAAGATCGCCGGCACCTATCAAACCGGCGATGGCCGCTGGGTCCGCCTGCATACCAACTTTCCTCATCACCGGGACGGCATCATGGAGCTATTGGGTGTGGCCCATGACCGCGATGCGGTCGCCGCTGCGCTTGGGGACTGGACTGGACAGGATTTCGAAGACGCAGTCGCCGAACGGGGCCTGGTCGCCACCATGATGCGGACGCCAGGGGAATGGCGGGCGCATCCCCAGGCCCAGGCCCTGGATCAACAACCGTTGATTGAGATCACGCGAATTGACGATGCCCCGACCCGCCCCCTGGCGGCGGCGGCGCGCGCCCTGGCCGGCGTTCGCGTGCTCGATCTGACGCGGATCATCGCCGGCCCGGTTTGCGGGCGGACCCTTGCCGCCCATGGCGCGGATGTCATGCGTGTGACTGCGCCGCATCTGCCCTTCGTCGCCGCCCTGGTCACCGATGCAGGACGCGGCAAGTTTTCCACCCACCTTGACCTCCAAACCGAGGACGGCCGGGAGGGCTTGCGTAAATTGATCACCGGAGCGGATATCTTTGTCCAGGGTTACCGTCCCGGTGGCGTGGCCCGTTGGGGCTTTTCACCGGAGGAAGCCGCGGCGATCAATCCAGGCATCATCTATGTCTCCCTGTCCGCTTACGGCCATGAGGGCCCGTGGTCCCGGCGGCGGGGTTACGATTCCCTGATCCAGACCGCCAGCGGCATTAATCACGCCGAGGCCGAGGCCCGCGGCGTGGACGGGCCGAAGGCTTTGCCCTGCCAGGCCCTTGATCACGCATCGGGCTACTTCATGGCGGCGGCCGCGATGGCGACGCTGGCGCGGCGGGCCAGAGAGGGTGGCAGCTGGCACATCCGCGTGTCACTGGCCCGCACCGGTCGCTGGATTCAAAGCCTGGGGCAGGTCGCCAACGGCTTCGACATCGCCGATCCGACGGCCGACGACATCCAGGACCTCATGGAACAGTGCGACTCCGGCTTCGGCAAGTTGACGGCGGTTCGCCATGCGGCCCGACTGGCGGTGACGCCTGCCTTCTGGGACCGGCCGGCAGTCCCCCTGGGCAGCCATCCACCAACTTGGCCCGATTGAGGGCGCCTAGTATTTCGTGCAACGAAGGAAAACCTAAATGATCAAACGACTATCGCTTCTGACCCGCAAAGCCGGATTGACCCATGACGACTTCGTCCGCCATTGGCTGGAGGTGCACGGCCCCCTAGCGCTGAATGTTCCCGGTATACGCCGCTATGTGCAAAGCCACATCCAGGGCGAGACGGTCCGCGCCGATATCCCGGCGCCCGATATGGAAATCGACGGCATTGCCGAGCTTTGGTATGACTCCGTCGAGGCCATGGAACGCTCAAGCGCAACGCCTGAGGCGCTGGCGCTTTACGCAGATGGGGCTTTGATCATTGGCCAAATCAAGTCATTCGTCATAGAAGAAAAAGTCATAATCGAATAAATTCTACCCGAGCCTACGGCACCAACATCAGGGCATAGTTATGCAACAAGAACTTGAAATGGTCGCCAAGCTGGTCAAGAGTCTGGCCGAATTCGCAGTCTTAGGAACGCCGGTATAGGATTGATCCCCGTCATGGCGATGACGATCGCGGTAATGAAACTGCCGGCCGATACGGAGGCTCGAAAGCATCGGATGAGTACGAGTTGTTAGATTAAGCAAGCCAGACGAATATTTTGCCTTTAGCCGAAAGGAGCAAACCATGGCGATCGTTTTACTCACTGTCAGGGCAACCATTTCCGCCGAGCGGGAAGCGGCCTACAACGAATGGTACCACAAGGAACATTGCCCGCAGTTGCTGCGCTTTGCCGGCGCGGTAAGTGCCCGGCGCTACAAGACTATTCTTGGCGACGACGAATACCAATATATGGCGGTCTATGAATTCGAAAGTGAAGCGACCTTCGAACGCTTTCAGGCATCCGACCACTTCAAGGAACTGCTGGCTGAATATGACGCTAAATTTGGTGATGTTTCGACCCGTCGGCGCGATGCCTACGTCCAGGTCTGGCCCTGACGGGCACGGGTTTCTACAAGGCGCGCCAACGACCGCAGAGATAGGATCCTAAATATATGCCGTTATCCGCCGCCACTGCTCCCATAGAGGAACGCCTGATCGTCGCCCTGGATGTGCCCAGCGTGGAGGAGGCCCGTGCCGTCGTTGACGCAATCGGCGACGCGGTTTGTTTCTATAAAATCGGCATGCAGCTGCAATTCGCCAATGGCCTACAGCTGGCAGAACAGTTAGCCACCGAAGGCAAGAAGGTCTTTTTGGACGCCAAATTGTTCGACATTGACGCGACCATCGAAAAGGCCGTGGCCTCGGTCGCCAAGATGGGCGCCTCTTTTCTGACCGTGCATGGCAATGAACCCACCATTCGGGCCGCTGTCCGCGGTCGTGGCGATGCCGATCTGAAAATTCTGTCGGTTACCGTGCTGACCAGCCTTGATCATCACGATATCCAGGCCCTTGGTTTTGCCTGCGATGTCCGCGAATTGACCCTGCACCGGGCGAAAAAGGCGGCCGAGGCGGGCGCCGATGGAGTTATCGCCTCGGGCCTGGAAGTCTCCCAAATTAAACAATTGGCGGATCAGGATCTGTTGATCGTAACGCCGGGCATCCGCTCCGTCGGGGTCTCGAGCGACGACCAAAAACGCGTAGTGACGCCGGAAATGGCCATCATGGCCGGGGCCGACTATCTGGTGATGGGCCGGCAAATTGTCGCGGCTTCCGATCGTAGAGCGGCCGCACTTGCCGCCATGGACGAAATGCGTGCCGCCTTTGAACGCCGGGCTGGGTAGGCGGACCTTCCGCCATTGTCCATTAATCCGTAATAGCTTCGATGGTTTGCGCGATCAGCGGTTCCAGCGCCGCACCATCCAGCCAGCGGGCCACCAGAACCAAATCGTGGGCCGGCTCGACCAGGATCGTGTTGCCCCCGGCCCCGACCGCCGCCGCCGCCTTTGCCGAAGCCGCCGGGTAGCGGGCTCGGTCCGTATTCAGCCACCACAGATAGCCGTATTCGGGATTGATGCCGCAGGGCGTCAGTATGGCGTCGATCCAGCTTTCAGGCAGCAGCTGCCGGCCGTCCCAGGCGCCGCGCTGCAAAATTAACTGCCCCAGCCTGGCCTGATCCCGGGCGCCAATCCATAATCCACCACCCCAATGGGACCCCCCCGGTACCGATGGCATGGTCATCCCGTCGATGGTGACATTGGCGTTGCGGTAGGCGTTCCACGACCAATCCTCCGACGCGCCCATGGGCGCCATGATCCGTTCCCAAAGCACTTCATCCAGGGGCCGGCGAAAGACGTGTAACAGAGCCAGGCTCAGACGGTTGACCCGCACGTCATTATATTCCCAATAGGCGCCGGGCGGGCTTAGGTCCCGGTGCTGGCCCTTGCGGGAGTTGTCAGCGCCCGCGCCAAGTTGCCGGTTGCGGTCGATCAGGTCCGGCTTGTCCCACAGGGTGCCTTCCCATTCCGAGGTTTGTTGCAATAAATGCAGCCAAGTAATATCCCGGTTCTGGGCCGAGGTGAAATGATCGTCCAGGGCGCTTTTGGCGACGAGCTCGTTCACGCCACCGATCAGGCCGTCCATTACCGCTAATCCCGCCAGCACGGCCAGGTAACTTTTAGCCACGGAAAATGTCATGTCCGTTCGCATGACATCGCCCCAGGCCGCGGCTAGCCGGCCCCGGCGCAGGATCACTCCCGCCGGGCCGCCCCGCGGCTTAGTCGGGCCCAGCACTTCGTTCCAGGGTGGCGGCTCAAACTCGCCGCTGCTCAGTTGATCGTCAATATTGAGGGACCAGGCGATTTCATGGTTTTCGGCGAAGGCAACCGCGTTGGCCAGGCGGAACGGCGAGAAACCGGCGCCGTTCGGATCGCTGTCTTCCCGTTCGATATCTATTGTTTCCGACACGGGGGCAGTGTAGCACAACGGCGGTAGGTTGCGATAATTCGCTGTGATGTAAAAGGACGCGCCCCGTGGCTTTGCCGGAAAATGTCAGCTTGTTCAAAACCGGCGGCCCAATCGGCCAGGAACGCGGGGCGGCCCCATGAAGACACCTCATTGGATTGCCGTCGTGGGCCTGCTGGCGGCCTTGGCGCTGGCCTTTATACCCATCGACGGCATGGCGGTGGAAACCGCTCGCACCGGCGCCCTGGTCTTGGCGACGGTGGTTCTGTTTGCCACCGGAGCCTTGCCCGAGTTCGTTACGGCCATTCTATTTTTTGCCATCGCCATGCTGTTTGCCCTGGCGCCTGCAAACGTAGTTTTTTCGGGCTTTCATTCGGCCGGTTTCTGGATGGTCTTTGGCGGTCTGGTGATCGGCGTCGGGGTGCGCGGCACGGGCTTGGCCGAGCGCCTGGCCCGTGGTGTCAGCCGGCGTTTTGGCCGCCGCTATGGCGGTATCATCGCCGGCACCATCGTAATGTCCGTGGTCATGGCGTTTTTGATGCCCTCGACCCTGGGGCGCTTGATGATACTGTTGCCCATTATCCTGGCTATGGCCGACGGCTTTGGCTATGGCCCCGGCAGCAATGGCCGTACCGGCATGGTTCTGGCGGTTTCCTTCGGCACCATGCTGCCCGGGTTCGCCATCATGTCGGCCACGGTGCCGGCCATGGTGATCATTGGGGCCAGCGAGACGCTGTATGATATCAGGCCGATTTACGGCACCTGGTTGATGCTGCATTTCCCCGTCCTCGGCGCTTTGAAGGCGGTGGTTATCGGCGCCCTGATCGTCTGGCTGTTTCCCGATGAGGCCGCGAAAACACCGGCGCCGCGGCAGGCGGAGGCGCCGGCCGCCATGGCGCGGCGGGAACGGCTGATGACCCTGCTGCTGCTGTTGGCCCTGGCCTTGTGGATGACCGATTTTCTGCATCATATTTCGCCCGCCTGGGTCGCCTTGGGGGCGGCCGGTATCATCGTCCTGCCCTTTGTCGGCATCGTCAGTCCCCAGGATTTTGATGAAAAAGTCAAAATGGGCTCGTTATTCTATGTCGCCGGCGTTCTGGGCCTGGGCGCCATCGTGGCCCATGGCGGGGTCGGCGATTTGTTGGCGAAATCCGTCCTGCCCCTGCTTGACCTCGCGCCCGGTGAAAATGCCTGGAACTTTGCCGCCGTCACCGGCTTGTCCAGCGTCCTGGCCATGTTCGCGACGCAACCGGGCGTGCCGGCCATTCTGGCCCCCCTGGCTGGCCATATGGCCGCGGCCGCCGGCCTGCCGGTGGAGTCGATGCTGATGCTGACGGTGGTCGGCTATACCACGGTGATTCTGCCCTATCAGACCCCGCCCTTGGTGGTCGCGATGCAATTGGGCGGCGTACCCATGCGTCAGGGCAACAAATTATGCCTTTGGTTGCTGGCTGTTACCGTATTGTTGCTGCTGCCACTGGATTATCTTTGGTGGCGGCTGCTAGGCTGGCTGCCATGACTGTAAATATCGTCAAACTTTGTGTGGGCGTCGAGTCGATCGAGCAGTTGGTTCAGTTTCAGTCCGCCCGCCGGGCCCGTTTCCATGCCATGGGCGCGCCGGCGGAAAACGTGCACCGCACCCGCAACCGGCCACGCCGCGACGGCGAAGTCCTTGATGGCGGTTCCCTCTACTGGATCATTAAGGGCTTCATCCGGGTGCGCCAGGTCATTGCGCGCCTGGATGTCCTGCACGATGACGAGGGCGGCAAGCGCTGTGGCCTGGTGCTGGACCCGACCTTGGTGCGCACCGAACTGCATGCCCGCCGCCCGCACCAGGGCTGGCGCTATCTGGAGGCCAAGGACGCGGCACCCGATCTGCCCGCGCACTTGCAGGCGGGCCATTGGGACCCGGAAAGCCACGACGGACCGCCGCCCGAAATGGCCGCCGAACTCCGCGCCCTGGGCCTGCTTTAGCCTCTATTAGGTAAATTTTGGATGGATTAAGCCGCGATGCGCGCCGTACGCCGGGCGCGCTGCGGGTTGCGGCGGCGTTGGCTTGGGCGCCTGGTTTCCTGGGGACCGCGCTTGGCCAGACCAGGGCCGTTGGCGATCTCGGCCGCGTGATGGGGGTGGTCCTCGACCACCGGGATGCTCTGACGAATAGTCTTCTCGATATCGCGCAAATAGGCCCGTTCTTCGTGATCACAAAACGAGATGGCGATGCCGGCCGCCCCGGCGCGCGCCGTGCGCCCAATACGGTGCACATAGCTTTCCGGTTCGTTCGGTAGTTCGAAGTTGATGACATGGGTCACGCCGTCAACGTCGATGCCACGTGCGGCGATGTCGGTTGCCACCAAGGCCCGGATGTTCCCGGAACGAAAGCCGTCAAGGGCCCGCTGCCGGGCATTCTGGGCCTTGTTGCCGTGAATCGCGTCCGACGACACGCCATTTTGCAGCAGGTGCTTGGCGACGCGGTTGGCGCCGTGCTTGGTGCGGGTGAAAACAAGCACTCGTTCGATCGCCTTGTCTTTCAGCAATTCGCTTAGGAGCGCTCGCTTTTTGTCCTTGGGTACGAAAAAGACCTTTTGTTCCACCGTCTCGACGGTGGTGGCCGCCGGGGCGGCCTCGACCCGGACCGGATCGCGCAGCAGTCCGCTGGCCAGGCTCTGGACGGAACCCGGCATGGTGGCAGAGAACAGCGCAGTCTGACGCTGCGCGGGCACGGCGGCGACAATCTTCTTCACGTCGCGGATAAAGCCCATGTCGAGCATGCGGTCGGCTTCGTCCAGGATGAAGACCTCGACCGCATCAAGCCGCACATGGCCTTGGTTCATAAGGTCCAGCAGTCGGCCCGGCGTGGCGACCAGCACGTGGATGCCGCGAGCCAGGGCCTGGATTTGCGGGCGGGCCGAGACGCCGCCAAAGATCACCGCGGTGCGCAGGTCCAAATGGCGGCCATAGGTACGCAGGCTGTCATTGATCTGGCCGGCCAGCTCACGGGTCGGCGCCAAAATCAGCGCGCGCGGCTTGTTACGTTGGGGATTGCCGGGCGCTCCTGCCAGGCGGTGCAATAGGGGCAGGGCGAAGGCGGCTGTCTTGCCGGTGCCGGTCTGGGCGACGCCCAAAAGGTCGCGCCCTTCGAGCAGCGGCCGAATGGCCTTACTCTGGATGGGGGTGGGGGTCGTGTAGCCTTCGTCCGAAATTGCGCGAAGGATGGGCTGGGCCAGTTCGAGGCCCGCGAAATCAGTCATAGATTGCTTTTCTTTCTTGTTTGAATTGTTATAACCCTTCGCCCCAAAATCGGGGCGGTAAGGGCGCAAGCACCGCGCAAACGGCGCCGACGCGGCGTGCAATGACAGAGGCCCGTCTATCGAAACGCCCAAATATGTCGGTAAGAAACGTGGCCAGCCCGAAGTCCATGTCTTTGGTATGGTGACTTGTCAAAAGAGGCTTCATTTTACGAAGCCCTTTGTCAGATTGGCGAGTGATCGAAATTCGACCTTAAAGGGGGTATCGCTGCGGGCCGGATAGACACTAGCGGCGCCGGATAGTCAAGGTAATTCATCTGTTGTCTCCAAACTGGCGCATATTGCGAGGGCTTAAGCGCGGGCAATAGAGTCGATCTGGGCGCGGCGCTGGCCGGAGCGCTGGGCAATCTCGTTGTCCTGGTCCTCGATCGCGGTGCGGGCCAAGTCGTCGATGGCGTCACCGAACGATTGGTCCAGCAGGTCGTGCGACACCCGCCGGTTTGAACTGACGGTACCGTCTTTGTAGGTTACGTTGAACATCATGTAGGTGGCGCTTTTACCCTTGGGTTTCTTACGAGCCATCTTTCGGCCTCCATTCCATCAGGACTAGGGCCCGGGCAGATCGCCGGGCTCTTGTCTAATTTCCGGCCCGGGCGGGAAATAAAACCCCAGCACGCGAAATGTGATTGTGTCAAATACACCCGAACTCTCTGAGTTCCAGGGGCCCTTGCCGTCATTTCCCAAGCGGCCGCTCCAGGCGAATGTGATGTCCGTTAGGGGCCACATACCAGAGTGGTGGTCGAGATTCAATTGGGCGCGGGCGTTCCGGCCTGGCCGGTGGCGGCAAAGCCTAGATATAATACGCTGGCAGGGGGCCGAATCCGTTAAAGCCGACGCTGGCGTACGTCGTGGTATAGGCTCCGGTGGAGAGGAATTGCACCCGGTCGCCAATCGCCAAATCCAGGGGCATTTCATAGCCCGCGCGTTGATACAGGATATCAACGCTGTCGCAGGTCGGCCCGGCCAGAACCGCCGGCCCCGCCCGTTTGCCGTCATGCTGCGTGCGCAGGGGATAGTCGATGGCCTCGCCCTCGGTCTCCGCCAGGCCGCCAAAACGCCCGATATCCAGATAGATCCAGCGCACCGGGTCCGCCTCGCTTTTGCGCGCGATCAACACCACCTCGGCCTGCAAAAGACCGGCATCGCCCACCAGGTAACGCCCAGGCTCGGCCAGGGTGCGGGGCAGACGGTTGCCGAAATGCCTGATCATGGCCCGTTCAATTGCACCGACATATTCCTCGATCCCCGCCACTTCCTGGTTATAGCGCGCTGGAAATCCGCCGCCGATATTCAACATGGATAATTCCACGCCTCGGCCTTGCAGCGCCCGGAAGACGACTGCCGCCTGGGCCACCGCGCCGTCCCATTGTTCTGGATCGCACTGTTGCGAACCGACGTGAAAAGCGACGCCGACGGGCGTCAGGCCCAGGGCCTCGGCCTGCGCCAATAGCGCCGTGGCCATGGCACCATCGCAACCGAATTTGCGCGCCAAGGGCCAACAGGCACCGGTATTCTCGACCAGCAGGCGGCAAAAAACCTTGCTGCCCGGCGCGGCCCGGGCCAATTTTTGCAACTCGGCCTGGCTATCGAAGGCGAACAGCTCCACCCCCCGCGCGAAGGCATGGGCGACATCCCGTTGTTTCTTGATGGTATTGCCGTAGGACAATGTTTTGGGATCGGCGCCATGGCGCAGTACCAGGTCTATCTCGCTGGGGCTCGCGACGTCAAAGCTGGCGCCCAATTCCACTAACAACGTAATAATCTCGGGCGCCGGGTTGGCCTTGACGGCATAATAAATGTCTGCCGCCGGCAGATGCCGTTGCATCTGTGCGAAACGGTCGGCCACTACGTCAAGGTCAACCACCAAAAACGGCGTGGGTGGATCCTGATCTTTGATAAAGCGCTGAATTTTTGCTGTCATCGGGGACGCTCTACGGAACTGAACGTGGGCAGAACGCCGCGGTGCTGCTCCGTCAATTCGATCCGGCTGGGACGCAAAGTGTCCTGCAAGGCCGCGGCGGCACGTTCCGGTTCCGCCCCGCCGCACATAAAAACATCAAAGGCGGCAAAGGCATGCTCGGGCCAAGTATGGACGCTGATATGGCTTTCCGCCAGCACCGCGACGCCGGAAACCCCGCCATAGGGTGAAAAATGGTGGAGGTGCAAATGTAGCAATGTAGCGCCGGCCGCCGCGACTGCGGCTTTCATGGCCTTGCCCAGGCGTTCGGGATTGTCCAGGTGCGCGGCACCCCACATGTCCAGCAACAAATGAATTCCAGCAAAGCGGATGCCATTTTCGGTTTTAAAGTGGTCGTTCGCGACCAAATCTTCATGCGCGGCGCCAACCGCTAACGCTTGAGGCTGAATGACCGCCATCGGCGCCCCTCCTTAAACCATATAAATGATGCCACCGAATGCCGTGAGCCGGTCCACTTTCCAGACCCAGAGCGGTGGCAAGATAGAATATTTTCTTAACGAAGCAAGAAGCATTTTCACAGCATGATGACGTGGTCCGCGGGGCCGACGCGGGCCACCACGATGCTGTGACGACTAGCCATCGCCGGGCACTTTGAATGAGGATGGATCTGTGACCGAATTTTCTAGGAGAAACCCATGCCGACTGAGTTGCGGAAGATTATATTTTCTCATAGGGAGCTGATTGAGGCGTTTGATCAGCGACCCT
The DNA here is from genome assembly GCA_963577885.1 of Alphaproteobacteria bacterium. Lineage (GTDB taxonomy): Bacteria > Pseudomonadota > Alphaproteobacteria. The sequence goes on along the minus strand of CAUZBE010000011.1, from coordinate 533 downwards.
ATAATCTCGCGGGAAATACCGAAGCGGTGCCACCCGGGACCGTGCGCGGCGTGCATATATTTCAAAAATTCGGCGGTGGCGTGAAGGCCCTCTTGGATATCGAGGACGTGACCGAAGGCTGGCTGAAACGGTTCAATTTGAACGCGGAGTTTATTTCAGAAATCTTGTAGCATTATTGCAGCAACCTGTATGTTCCCGTGGCCCGTGGGGTGGAAAAATATCTCGCAGTGATTGGTGACAACCTGGCCTTAAGCCAGAAGGTCAGGGTCCAGGAAGTCTTTGCTGAACATGCCATGGAGCTGCCGCTGCAAAATTAGTTGAGTCTGCCGCGTTGGCTTACCTGGTTACGGCGGCGTTCTCGAAAGCGTTTTATCAGACGCAGACTCCACCAATAGCCCAGACAGGCGGTCGCGATTGCCCAGGGCACGCAGCCCAGCAACATGGGTACGCCCCATGCCTCGAAGATGCCGACCGCGTAAATCCATAGCGATTCTAGAAACGAGGCGTCGGTCTCCAATAGTGTCTCCAACCGC
>CAUZBE010000010.1:0-19496 GCA_963577885.1 Alphaproteobacteria bacterium | reverse complement strand
GTTGGGATGGCCGAGGAAACCCTGCATCCCCCCGGCGATGTCGCTACGGTCGGTCAACTGATCTCCTGGCTGAGGGAACAATCCAGCGGCCACGCTGTCGCCTTTGCAGATCCCGCCATCGTGCGCTGCGCCGTCAATCAAGACTACGCCAAGATCGATGCCGCCGTGGGACCTGACGACGAGGTGGCCTTTTTTCCTCCCGTAACGGGTGGATGACCGGGTGATCAAGGTACAGGCGGAGGATTTCGACGTCGGTGCTGAACTGGCGGCGTTGAGCCAGGGCCGCGGCGAGGTGGGCGCCGTCGCTTCGTTCATCGGCCTGGTGCGGGACGTAGCCGATCCCGGCGATTTGTCCGCCATGATCCTGGAACATTACCCCGGCATGACGGAACGGCAATTGGCCGGGCTGGAGGCCCAGGCCTTGGAACGTTGGCCCCTGGACCGGGTGCTGATTATCCACCGCCACGGCCGATTGCTACCCGGGGAGCGGATCGTACTATGTGCCGCGTCCTCGCCGCACCGAGAGGCGGCGTTCGAGGCCTGTGCCTTTTTGATGGACTGGCTGAAGACCAAGGCGCCGTTCTGGAAATTGGAGGAAGTTGGCGGCCAGGCTAATTGGGTCGCGGCGAAACAGGATGACGAAGACGCGGCGGCGCGCTGGCAAACAGATACCCCTGAAACTGAAAAGTCCGAGTAGAAGGAAGAGAAACATGGCCTATCAAGCATTTGATCTCGGCGGCAAGGTCGCCCTGGTCACCGGGGGCAACAGCGGCATCGGCCTCGGCTTCGCCGAAGCCATGGCCCAGGCCGGCGCCGATGTCTGTATCTGGGGCACCAATGGGGAGAAGAACGCCGCCGCCCTGGAACAGTTGCAAAGCCATGGCGGCAAGGCTGCGGCGCAGATTTGTGATGTCTCGGATCAGGCCGCGGTCGCTGAATCCTTCGCCGAGACCCTGGCCAATTTTGGCCGGGTGGATAGCTGTTTCGCCAACGCCGGGGTCTCGGGCCGGGCTGCAAATACAAACTTCATGGAGTTGGAGGCGGAGGAATGGCGCCGGGTCCTGGACGTCAATCTGGATGGCGTCTTTTTTACCTTGCAGGCCGCCGCCCGGCATATGACGGAACGGGATGGCGGTGGCCGTCTGATCGGCACCGCGTCCCTGGCCGCGATCGAGGCGTCGCCCCGCAGCGTTCATTACGCCGCCAGCAAAGGCGCCTTGATCTCCATGATGATTTCTTTATCGGTGGGTCTGGCGCGCTATGGCATCACCGCCAATTCAGTGTTGCCCGGCTGGATCGAAACGCCGATGACAGAGCCCGCCTTTAATTGGGACAAGTTCGCTGCTGCCGTGAAGCCGCGTATCCCGGCCCGGCGTTGGGGCACAAAGGAGGATTTTGGCGGCGTCGCGGTTTATCTGGCTTCGGACGCCTCGGCCTATCATTCCGGCGATACCTTCATCATCGACGGCGCTTACAACAAGTTTTAGCTGTATGATAGGTGTCGGATTAGCATTTGGCGCGGCGCCAGTCGGCGAATGAAATGGCGATGATCGGGACCACCAGCAGTCCGATAACCAGACTGAATTGCAGGCATTCCAACAACGTTACGCCCGTGGCGGCGTGGGCCAGCAGGAACAGCACGGCGACCGTCATTACGCTGCCAACCGCCAGGGTCGCTCGCAGTCCCCGCGTGACACTGGCCACCCAGATGATCAGGGCCACGGTCGACATAATGACAAGCGCGGCGCCAAGAATGAATTCAATAACCATGCCCCGACCCCCTGTCTTTTCTTGTCATAACCAAGAAAAATTATTTATCACATCTCACGGTACCGTGATACGAAAAACTTCAGACAAAAATCGCATGACGTAATAAGGCTATGTATCAACCCGCGCATGGATTGCGCGTCGTGACTGAATTAGAAAGCGTTAAACCAGGCAGATGCCGCCGGCGGACAAGCCTGCCGCAAGGCCGGTCCAGACCGTTTCGCCGCCATGCCCGAGGTGAACACCGAAAAAGGCAGCGGATGTCAGACCTAGGCCGCATTCAACCGGCGTGGTCTTCTCATCCCTTGTTCGGGGCCCGCTTTAGCGGGATAATCAACCAGAAAATTTGCCGCCTTGGGAGGTCACCATGAGCCACGACGAAATATTTCCCGTTCCCGACGCTTGGGCACAGCGGGCCTTTGCTGACAACAACAAATATCTCGCTATGTATCAGAAGTCCCTGGACGACCCGGATGGCTTTTGGGGCGAGCAGGGCAAACGGATCGACTGGGTCAAACCCTATACCAAGGTTAAGAACACCACCTTTGGGCCCGGCGACGTCGCCATCAAGTGGTACGAGGACGGCACCCTGAACGCCTCATACAATTGCCTGGACCGCCATCTGGACAGCCGCCGTGATCAGGTGGCGATTATCTGGGAAGGCGACGATCCCACCGAAAGCAAGTCATTTACCTACGGCGAATTGCATGCCACCGTGTGCAAATTAGCCAATGGCCTGAAATCTCTGGGCGTCAAGCGCGGCGACCGGGTGACGATCTATTTGCCCATGATCCCGGAAATCGCTTTCGCGGTACTGGCCTGCGCCCGCATAGGCGCGGTGCATTCGGTGGTCTTTGGCGGATTTTCACCAGATTCCCTGGCCGGACGTATACATGACTGCAAATCCAACATCGTTATCACCTCGGATGAAGGCGTGCGCGCCGGTCGCCCGATCCCGCTCAAGGTCAACACGGACGCGGCCCTGGATAAGTGCCCTACGGTCACCCATTGCGTCGTGGTCAATCGCACAGGCGCGGATATCATCATGAAAGACGGCCGCGACGTCTGGTATCACGATTTAGTGGCTGACCAGTCCGAGGATTGCCCGGCTGAAGAAATGGGCGCGGAAGATCCTTTGTTCATCCTCTATACCTCGGGCTCCACCGGTAAACCCAAGGGGGTGTTGCACACCACGGGCGGTTACATGGTCTATGCCTCTATGACCCATCAGTATGTCTTCGACTATCATGATGGCGATATTTATTGGTGCACGGCGGATGTCGGTTGGGTCACGGGCCACAGTTATATCCTGTATGGCCCGCTGGCCAACGGCGCCACCACAGTGATGTTCGAAGGGGTGCCTAATTACCCGGATGCCTCGCGCCATTGGCAGGTTTGCGACAAGCATCAGGTCAACATCTATTACACCGCGCCCACGGCCCTGCGCGCCTTGATGCGCGAAGGTAACGGACCGGTGACCAAGACCTCGCGCAAATCGCTGCGCCTGCTGGGCAGCGTGGGCGAGCCCATCAATCCTGAGGCCTGGCTGTGGTATTACAACGTGGTGGGCGAAGGGCGATGCCCCATTGTCGATACCTGGTGGCAGACGGAAACGGGGGGTATTATGATCACGCCCCTGCCTGGCGCCACAGCGCTCAAGCCCGGCTCCGCCACCCGGCCCTTCTTCGGCATCAAACCGGTCCTGGTGGACGGCGAAGGCAACGTGCTGGAAGGTGCCGCCGCGGGCAATTTATGCATTTTGGACAGCTGGCCGGGCCAGATGCGTACCCTGTACGGCGACCATGACCGCTTTAACGAAGCCTATTTCTCCACCTATCCCGGTAAGTATTTCACTGGCGACGGCTGCCGCCGGGACGAGGACGGCTATTACTGGATTACCGGCCGGGTAGATGATGTGATTAATGTTTCCGGCCACCGTATGGGCACGGCGGAGGTGGAAAGCTCTTTGGTGGAACATCACGACGTGGCCGAGGCCGCGGTGGTCGGCTATCCCCATGATATCAAGGGCCAGGGCATCTATGCCTATGTCACCTTGAATGCCGGCCTGGATGGGGATGAGGCTCTGCGCAAGGAATTGGTCCAATGGGTGCGCAAGGATATCGGCCCCATCGCCTCGCCCGACCTGATCCAGTTCGCGCCGGGCCTGCCGAAAACCCGCTCCGGCAAGATCATGCGCCGCATCCTACGTAAAATCGCGGGAGATGATTTTTCCAACCTGGGCGATACCTCGACCCTGGCCGACCCGGCCGTGGTCGAAGACCTGATAGAGAACCGCCAGAACAAATAATGTCAGCTGGGGCGGAGGGCGGCCTGTCGTACCTCTCCCTCCGCCGGCCAAGCACGCGCCCGCGGTCACCAACCTATGCCCGCCAAAATGGCTGGTGCCGCGCCTCGGTGATTTTCAAGCCGGAAACCCTGGAATCGATGTACGAATTTCTACCAACATGGCGCTCAGTAATTTTCGCGACGATGGCGTGGATTCGGCGATCTGCTACGGCCGGGGCGCGAGCCGTTGAAGGGCCCCCCGATTTATTACGGCACAGCCTGCTGCATGTGTCCCTCTATCCCGACGACTGGCAACGTTGCCTGACTATGGCGGGATACGCTGATATGAAAGTTGCGGGCCGCCAGACCTTCGATGACACGATGGTGGTTCTGCAAGCCGGGATAAATGGCCTGGGCGTGGCCCAGGGCCGCCATACCTATGTCAACGCCGACATTGCCGCCGGGCGCCTGGTGAAACTATTCGACATGGCGTTACCGCAAGAGACTGTGTTCTACGTCGTGTCGCCATCGGCGACACAGGATCACCCCAAAGTCGCCGCTTTCCGGGATTGGATTTTGGTGCAGAATACTCCGGAAGCGCTTTAGTTGCCGAAGACATCCTCGGCTTTGGGGCTTCCTTCCTCGGGCTCTGCGCTGGCGGACGCCGCGCCGAAAATATTGTCGGCCGAGGGTTCCGGCTTCGGCTCGGTGGGCGCTTCGGGCGCGGCGCCAACGGCGGCGTCCACCGCCTCCGGGGCATCGTCGGGCTGCGCCGATGGCTGACCGGACCCTTCGGCCGCATTGAGATTGGCTGCGCGTTTCTTGGCCCGCTCCTTGTCCGCCTTGGCTTGCTGCTTTTGCAATTTTTCCTGCGCTTTTTGCACCGCGCCGTCCAAGTCTATCTGGGTGCTTAGGCCCAAGGTCACCGGGTCCTGAGGCGTAATGCTCGAGATATTCCAATGGCTGCGGTCGCGCACCGCATTGATGGTTTGTTTTGTGGTGCCGACCAGTTTGGAAACCTGCGCGTCGGTCAATTCGGGATGGTAGCGGACCAGCCAGGAAATGGCGTTGGGGCGGTCCTGCCGGCGCGACAAGGGCGTATAGCGGGGCCCCCTGCTGCGCCGCTGGGTTTCGCGCAGCCGCGCGTCCGAGCGCCGCAGCCGTTGTACGGCATCGCCGGCGCAACGGTCGATTTCGTCCTGCGAAAGTTGTCCGGTGGCGATCGGGTCCACGCCTTTTATGCCAACGGCGACCTCGCCATCTGCGATGCCCTGAACCTCCAACGCATGCAGGTTGCAGAAAACGGCGATCTGATCAAAGGTCAAAGTGGAGTTGTCGACCAGCCAGACGGCCGTCGCTTTCGGCATCAATACTTCCGTCATCTGTATGACTCCTGAATGCTGCAATCCCGGAAAACCGGCGCACGCACTAACTGTGCGCCGTTAGGGTTGCGCTGATCGAAATTACTATTAACCCCTATATAACGCGCTTGCGCCACAGAGCAAGCAAGGAGAATAAGCAAGGCGAGCAAAGAGGGCGCGCATACAGAGGCTTGGGGATTACGGCAAGGCAGACTAAACCGTCAAGACAATCTTGCCGATGTGTTCGCTGCCTTCCATCCGGCTATGAGCGGACGCGGCATCGGCCAAGGCAAAACTCTGGTCCATCACGGGGCGTACTACGCCTTGTTTTAACAGCGGCCAGACCTGGGCCCGCAATTCATCTGCGATGACCGCTTTTTGCGCCACGCTGCGCGGCCGCAAGGTGGAGCCGGTCACGGTCAGGCGTTTCATCATGATCGGCAAGATGGAAAACGCGGGCACTTTAGGGCCGTGCAGCGTCGCAATTTGCACCAGACGCCCTTCCACTGCCAGGCAGGAGAGGTTGGGGTTGAAATAATCACCCCCCACCATGTCCAGAATCAGATCGACCCCCTCGCCACCGGTCACCTCGGCAATCACGGCGGCGAAATCCTCGTCGCGGTAGTTGATCGCCCGTTCCGCGCCTAGTCCCTCGCAGGCCTGGCATTTATCCTGATTGCCGGCGGTGGCAAAAACCCGCGCCCCGAAGGCCCGGGCCAGTTGGATCGCCGTGGTGCCGATGCCGGAAGAGCCGCCATGGATCAGAATGCTTTCCCCGCCCTGCAAACCGCCCCGTTGGAAAACGTTGGTCCAGACCGTGAAGAAGGTTTCGGGCAACGTCGCGGCCTCCGCCATGCTCAACGGCCCTGGTACAGGCAGACACAGGGCGGCGGGCGCCAGGCAATATTCGGCGTACCCGCCCCCTGCCACCAGGGCGCAAACCTTGTCGCCCACGGTACAGGTATCAACCCCGGGGCCGGCCAGCACCACTTCGCCCGCGACTTCCAGACCGGGTATATCCGGCGCGCCAGGAGGCGGTGGATAGTTTCCGGTGCGCTGCATCACGTCCGGGCGGTTGATACCGGCGGCGGCGACCTTAATCAGCACTTCGCCATAGCCCGGCCGGGGCACCGGCCGCGCAGTGGGTTGCAAGCCTTCCGGCGGGCCAAAGCTGGCGATTTCGATGGCTGTCATACTTTCTGGCAAGGCGATCATGGATACTCTCATTTGTTTGCAGGTGGGCTGAACAATTGCTCTAATGTGCTTTGGACGCTTGGCAATGTCGAGAGGGAACAATGGATACCGACGATTTGGAACCGCCCCGAATATTGTCCGGAAAACCGCCTGGTAAGCCCGACCTGCAAATCATGTCCGTTGCGCAGTTGCAAAATTATATTGCCGAGATGGAAGCGGAAATTGCCCGCGTCCGCGCCGCTATTGAAGGTAAACAGTCTGCCCGCGGCGCCGCGGACGCCGTATTCAAGGTCTGATTCAGGATTTGGCGGGTGCCGGCCTTTCTGCTGGTGAAGGCGGCGCTGCCGGCGCTTCGGTGGCGTCTGTTTTCGTATCTTTCGGCGGGCTCCAGTTTTTCTTCAACTTGGCGCAATGATCCTGGTCATCCGCCCGGGGTGTAAACCAGACATAGTCGAAGGGCAATACGGGGGCCGAGAAACCCGCCGCATAGTCGGTGGGATCGAGAACCCCATCCTGAACTTCCAAGAATGCCACCGAGGCGACCCGGACGCCGGGCTGATGGCGGGCCAGGAACAATGGCACCGCTAGATCCTTGCGAACATGGCCGGCGCCGGCGATTAGAAAGGAACCGTCATCGACGCCGCTGGCCAGCATATGTTCCGCCAAAACCGCGTCCTTGGATTGTTGTGCATTCAACAGCGGTTCCAGGGCCTCCAGCGGCATCAATTCGCAATGGGACTGATACAATTGCTCAAGGCTGTGCTGCCGCAATGCCTCGGGGAAGGGAATATGCAAGCCCAGGGCGCGGCGCCGTTTCGCAAACCCAAAGGACGGCTTGCCACGGGCCAGGGCCCGCATCACCGTCTTCGACACGCCGGCGGCATACATTGGCAGACGCGCCGCCATGGCCGCCTCGGCGATGGGCTGGTACAGGCGCCAGGCCGGCCAGCCGCTGGCATCCCAGCCTAGGGTTGCGCCCAGGGCGGAGGCATCCTGTGAGTATTTTGCCCAATAACGGTCCAGGATAGGTTGCTGCGTTTCGGGGATCATTTCCCAGACCACCGCCGGGTGCCGCCCAAGGGTCGCCAGAACCCGGATCAGGCGGGCCTGCAGCAAATGATGATCGGGGTTGTCGTGGGTTTCCCCCAGCAATATATAGGCCGATTTAGCCAAGTCCTTGGCCAGGGCTTTCTGCTCGACGAAGCGGCCGTCCGCCGGGCGCCAGATACGCCCGACCAGGTGATGTTGTTGCAATAGCGGCGATTGCCAGGTGGGTTTTTTGTCCTTAACCGCCAGCAGATTTTCCAGTGCAGGCGAAGGCATATTCAGTTCCACCCAGGTACAACTACCCAGAACGAGAAGCAGCAGGCTGTACAGAAGCCGTGACGGCACCATCAGGGCCATGTCTCCACCTTGCCGGGCGGCGCGAAAGAACCACCCCAGAGACCGGCCTTGGAGCGCCACGCCGAATTTTTCCAATAGACATAGCGGTCCGACTGTTCCCGCGCCGCCAGGGCCCAGCCCGCTCACACCATGGCCAGGCCTAGATCCTGGCCCGCGGCGTTGCAGGTCTCCGTGGCGCTGCGGTTTCCCTTCCCGCCGCCGATGCGGTCATCGCCAGAATCTTCCGGCACGCATTCAGCCTGGCGCCCGCCGATCAGGCTGGCTGGGAACGCGCGGGCATGGGTCCGCCGAAGACAACGGGGGGCGGCACTAAGTAGCGAGAGAACCATAAGTAACAAAATCAGCATCCCGCTATTATCCCTCATCTGATTTTCACCGCCAGCGCTTTGCGTGGCCGGCGGCAATTCTAAATATCGCACCGGTATTAGTAATTTGTTAACCCTCTTGCCCTAATGTACACGGTGATGGCGCACACACCCTGCCATCCTCCGGATTGGATTATTCTAGTCTGTTGAAGCCGCCCTGTTGGGTTGGAGCCGCCCTCAAAAGGGCGGCTCTCTTTTTTTACCCCCTCCATAAATCGTTGTTTTTAGCCACATTGACCGGGCATCGCCTAGAATTATTGTCGCTTCATCTGAATTTTCGGGGCGTTGATTTTCCCACTTGACCTTAGTTGGCTCTGGACCATAGAGTCCCGCCCCTACAGACGCGAGTCTGACAGGTTGAGGCAATAATAAAAAAAACATTGGGGGATCGCCAGTAAATGGCGGTCCCCCATTTTTTCGCGGATAATATTTTTCGATCCAGGATCCGCCAGAACGGCCGGCGCGATAACTACCGGCTCTGAAACCGGGCGGGAGCGGAGGGCGGAATGAAAGTAGGCTTTATAGGGTTGGGGATCATGGGTGCGCCCATGGCGGCGCATTTGCAAAATGGCGGCCATCAACTCTATCTCTATGATCTGGCGCCGTACCTGCCGGCGGCCTTGCTGCAAGGGGGCGCCATCGCCTGTGACAGTGGCCAGGCAGTAACGGAACAGGTGGACGCGGTCATCCTGATGGTGCCCGATACCCCGGATGTGGAGGCGGCCCTGTTCGGGCCCCACGGCGTCGCCGAAGGTTTGCACGCGGGTCAACTGGTGGTCGATATGAGTTCCATCTCCCCCACCGCGACCACCGCTTTCGCGGCCCGCAGGCAGCCTTTGACCGTGCCGCACCGTTGTTCGCGTTAATGGGTGATACGGTAACCTTGATTGGCACCCGCAATGGTGATGGCCAGGTTTGCAAGGCTGCCAATCAGATCATTGTCGGCGTCACCGTACAGGCGGTGGCCGAGGCGTTGGTCCTGGCCGCCAAGGCCGGCGCCGATCCGGCTCGCGTGCGTCAGGCGCTGATGGGCGGCGCGGCCGCCTCGATGATCCTGGAAAACCATGGCGCCCGTATGCTGGAGCGTAATTTCGAACCGGGATTTCGCGCAGAATTGCAGCAAAAGGATTTGAACGTGGCATTATCGGCGGCCCGGGACCTTGGGGTTGTCCTACCACTGGCGGCAACGGCGGAAGGCCTCTACAACGCCTTGAGCGCCCGTGGCCAGGCCCAGGCGGACCATAGCGCCGCGGTCACCGTTTTAGAGGAACTGGCGGCCTGTAAAATCGCCTCCACGGAAAAAACATAGTTGTTTTCTAATCCAGCGCTTGGATCTCGAGGGGATAGGAGTTTTATCATGAGCAACGGAAATAAGCGTAATTCCATTACAGGCCGCAGCGCCTTTTTGGCTCTGCTGAAGGACGAAGGCGTCACGCGTTTGTTTGGCAATCCCGGAACCACGGAATTGCCCATCATGCATGCCATGACCGAGCAGTCTGATATCTCTTATGTTCTTGGCCTGCAGGAGGCCATCGTTGTCGCCATGGCCGACGGTTACGCCCGTGCCTCGGGCAAAATTGCGGCCGTCAACGTGCATGTGGCGCCGGGCCTGGGCAATGCCATGGGCGCGCTCTATACCGCCAATTTTTCGGGCTCTCCTCTGATCATCACGGCCGGTCAGCAGGAACAGGGCCACGGCCTGACAGAGCCGCTGTTGTACGCCCCTCTGGTGCCCATCGCCGCGCCGCTGGTGAAATGGGCGGTCGAGGTCACCCGTATTGAAGACCTGCCGATGATCATGCGTCGGGCAGCAAAGATCGCGCTGACACCGCCCACCGGGCCGGTGTTCATTTCCCTGCCCGGCGATATTTTGAATATGGAAGCGGCGATCCATCTCGGCGAGAGTACGCGGGTCGATGCGGCGGCGCGGCCGTCCGATGCCAGCCTGGATAATCTGGCGGCACGGCTTTGTCAGGCTCGGCGCCCAGTGCTCATCGCCGGGCACGAGATCGTCGCCTCGGACGCGTTTGTGGAAGCGGCGCAACTGGCGGAAATGCTGGGCGCGCCGGTCTATCAGCAGACGGTCAATGACGGCGCCCATTTTCCGTCTGAACATCCCGCCTTCGTGGGCAGCCTTAACCGGAACCAGGAGTATGTCCGCGACGTACTCTCGCCTTATGATCTGCTGATTTGCCTGGGAGCCGATCTGCTGCGCATGTCGGTGTATAGCAAGGTCGATCCTCTGCCCGCCGGCATGGCTGTGATCCAGATCGGCCAGCGCGATTGGGAGATGGGCAAGAACCATTCGGTGGAGCTGGCCTTGCGCGGCGATGTCAAGGAAACCATCGCGGCGTTGCTGCCGATCCTGGCGGCGCATGGCGGCCAAAACCTGAAGGACCGGGGCAAGGCATCCCTGGCGGCGGTGGCGGCGCGGAACTGGACCGTGCACCGAGAGGAACTGCGCGCCAAATTCAGCCCAATGGCTGATGCCACCCCGATCGAGCCGGACTGGCTGATGATGCGACTGGTCGATCTGCTGCCTGCCAGCGCCATCGTCGTCGATGAAGGGATCATCAGCACCCGCAGCCTGCTGAATTTTTTAGCCGTCCGCGATCGCTACGGCTATTTCGGCAATGCCAGCGGCGGGATCGGCTGGGGTATCGCGGCAGCCCTGGGCGTCCAGATCGCCCACCCGGACCGCCGTGTGGTGGCCGTGCTTGGCGATGGCAGCGCCATGTACAGCATTCAAGCATTGTGGACGGCGGCGCACCTGAAACTGCCAATCACCTTTGTCATCGCCAACAATGGCGGTTATAGGATCATCAAGGAGCGGCTGCTGGCCTTTCACGACAACGATCAGTTTATTGCCATGGATTTCAAGGACCCGGCCATAGAATTTGCCGATCTCGCCCGTTCCCTTGGCATGCAGGCGGAGCGTCTCGAAACCGGCGCTGCATTCGAGACGGCTTTTCAGGCGGCTAATGGCCGCGACGGACCGACTTTGCTGGAGGTAGTCGTTCAAGGCGGTAAAACCATGCAGGGTTAGTCGTTACCGGCACCCTACCTGCCGCCTTCCGGACCACCTACCTTATAACTTGCCATGCGGCGCGCCCTCAATTCGGCGGCCAATGCTTCGGTGCTGTCCATGTCGGGTTTAGCGACGACCTTGGGTTTCTGGCCGGCATATATGTCGCCGGTTTTGCCGCTGGCCATGAACAACCAAGCTTTGGCGCGGACAATATCCCATTTTACCATGTGGTCGTCGCGATAGGCCGCACCCAGGGCATATAGCGCACTAATGTTGCCTTGAATGGCGACCTTGCGCCACTATTGCGCGCCGCCATGGCTTTGCTCGGCGGCGCGTTGGAACCATACGCCGCCTCGGCGTAACTCTGCCGCGTGCCGATGCCGGTTGCCAGCAGGGCGCCGAGTTCGTGCTGGGCATCGGCGTTGCTACGCTCTGCTTGGCCGCAAACCATTATCTCGTGTTCGAGATCAAGCTGGGCATCATCGCCGAAGGTTTCCAAGATCTCCCGCGCCAGTTCGGTGGTGTCTTTCTCCGGTTCGGCCAGGTGGGCGACCGGGTGCACAAGGACCATAGCCAGACAAGCCACGGTCATCACAAGCATACGGCCCAGAAATACCATGCCGTGTCCCCACTCTTTTGCGCCAATTTTACTGTACCGGACAGAGTTAAGGGCTAATTTGTTACCAAAATCGTGCACTGGCGGTTTCCATAATTGGCAATTCTGGGCACTGTTTCGCCGTCAAGGACCGCAAATAGGCGATAATCGCGTCGAGATCCTGGTCCTTGATATTTGCATAATAATTAAAAGCCATGGGCGGCGACGCGGCTTTGTTTCTCAGGCGCGATAGAAAACGAGGTATCCGTCATGCCCAGGGCCCCTAGAATTCGTTGCTGGAAAAACGCATCCAGGGGATGGCTAGAAATCACTTCCGCCAGGCGGCCCAGCAAATCAGTGTAGACGCTGTAATTCTATTCGGTGCCCGGATGGCTCAACAGGGGTCGATCCGCCAGCCGGTGGAGGTTATGGGCTTGGTCATGGAATAGAAGCGGAAGATAGTATCTTCCTACACCGGCAGACCGGCCTCCATATCCAGCTGGCCGCGGCATTGGCAATAAACTACCTGGCCATGGCGAGCCTCCAGGGCCAGGCCGCCAGGCAACTTACCGTCGCCGATAGAACTATCTATCCAGAGGCTGATACGATCCAGACGTTCGCTGGATAGGCCCACATTTTCGGGTTTGGCGGTGACGAGCCCGCTGGCATTCCTTCTACGAAGCGCAAATTACGAGGTGCCAATTACAGGGTGCAATAGCCCCCGTCCACGGGGATGGTTACACCGGTGATGAAGCCCGCGGCATCGGACGAGGCCAGAAACAACGCCGTGCCGATCATCTCTTCCGGCTCGCCCCAGCGGCCCATGGGCGTGCGTTGCAGGATGGGATCGGCGATTTCCGGCATAACTTGGATAGGTGCCGTCAAATTGGTGCTGATCCAGCCGGGTGCGATGGCGTTGACGCGCACGCCGCTTTGGGCCCACAGGGCGCCCAGGCTCATGGTCATTTGCAGGACCGCTGATTTCGAGGCGCCATAGCCAGGCCCTCTTGGCGAGCCGAAATACGAGGTCATGGAGGCGATGTTGATAATCGAACCGCCCGAAGGCTGTAATTTCGGTTGCAGGCGGTGGCACAGGCGGTATACCGAATTCAGGTTAATATCGATGGTCGCCTCGAAATTTTCCGGATCATAGGCCGCGGCACCGCGAAACGTGGTGCCCGCGTTGTTAACTAGCACATCCAGGCGGTCAAATGTTTCAGCCAGGACCTCCACCGCCGGCACATCCAGCATGTTCACCTGATGATAGGTGAACGCCGACAGATCGTCGGGATAATCAGCAATGCCACCTTTGGTGCCGGTAATGCTTACCTGGGCCCCGGCATCGCAAAAGCCCTGGGCAATGGCCAGGCCAATCCCGCTGGAGCCACCGGTCACCAGCACCACTTTGCCGGAAAAATCAAAACTCGCGCTCATGCCTACCGCTCCATCCGTACACTAAAAAAATTTCGAATTAATGAGAATCGCTAAGCGATTCTAGGTGATCGGAAAAATTGCTCTAATTCTAAAGATCCGAGCATTTTCAAAATGAAAATTCTCCAGGACCCGAACCTACAGGGCTTTGCGATTTTGGGAAAGTAACGGCGCGCCATACCAGGCTGCTTGCGGTCGCCTCAACTACACTTGGAATAGCCGCAGGAGACGCAGGTTTCACAGCCCTCTTGCAGGATCAGGCCGGGGGTGTTGCATTTGGGGCAGGTGCGCAGGTGGGGGCTGTTGCCGCCGCCGCCGTTACGGCCTCTACTGTGTGCAGACTGGGAAATCCGGGCGCTTTCACTGCTCGCCGCCGCATTAGGGTTGGCGATAAAACCAATGATGATCATATGCCGCTCTATCACCTCTCCGATGGCGGCCAGCAGCGAGGGAATATAGTGGCCATCGACCCAATAGCCGCCACGGGGATCGAACACCGCCTTTAGCTCGTCGACCACGAAAGAGACATCGCCGCCACGGCGGAAAACGGCTGAGATCATCCGGGTCAGGGCCACGGTCCAGGCAAAATGATCCACGTTCTTGGAATTAATAAAGACCTCGAACGGGCGGCGGCGGCCATCCTGAATGATATCGTTAATGGTTATATAGATGCCGTGGTCGCTTTCCGGCCAGTTGATCTTGTAGGTCTGGCCCTCCAACGCGCCGGGCCGGGCCAAGGGCTGGGTCAAATAGACCACGCCGCCTGCATCCAACTCGTCGCGGGGCTTCGCCTCGGGCGGCACAAGGGGTAGTTCCGGCTCTATAGGGGGCGCTGGTTTGACGGCGTCCCCGGCTTCCAGCACGGCCCCCGTGATCTCGTTCGGGCGGTAGGTGGTGCAGCCCTTGCAGCCCTCGTCATAGGCCTGCATATAGACGTCCTTGAAACCATCGAACGAGATATCTTCCGGCAGGTTGATGGTTTTCGAGATGGAGGCGTCGATATATTTCTGCACCGCCGCCTGCATACGCACGTGATCCGATGGCGCCAGAGCCGACGCCGTGACAAAATAATCCGGCAACTGCGCCGCCTCGCCGAACTGGGCCTGGAATTGGCGATAGGCATAATCGCTGACCGGTTCTTCCCGCCGGCTGCCGTCCGGCATGATGACGTGGCGGCGATAGGTAAAGGCAAACACGGGCTCCAACCCAGAGGAGATATTATCGGCGAAGATCGAAATGGTTCCCGTCGGCGCGATGGAGGTCAACAGAGCGTTGCGGATGCCATGTTCGGCAATAGCCGCGCGGACATCGTCATCAAGCTCTCCCACGCTTGCCCCGGCCAAATAGGCCGCCGCCTCGAACAAGGGGAACGGCCCCTTTTCCCGGGCCAAATCCACGCTGGCCAAATAGGCCGCCCGGCGCATCGCGGCCAGCCAGCTTTCGGTCAAAGCCACGGCCTGATCGGAGCCATAGCGCACCCGGCAAAAGATCAGGGCATCCGCCAGCCCGGTCACGCCCAGGCCGATCCGCCGTTTCGTCTTCGCCTCGTCCCGCTGGGCCGGCAGGGGAAAATTGGAGACGTCGATGGCATTGTCCAGCATCCGCACGGCCACCGTCACCAAACGGCGCAGCTCGTCCAGATCCAGCTCCGCCCCCGCGCCAAACGGATCGCGCACCAGACGGGCCAGATTGATCGAACCGAGCAAACAGGCGCCATAGGGGGGTAGCGGTTGCTCTCCACATGGATTGGTTGAATAGATGGTTTCGCAATACCCTAGATTATTGCGCTGGTTAATTCGGTCGATGAAGATTACGCCGGGTTCGGCATAGGCATAGGTGGCCCGCATGATGCGGTCCCACAGCTCCCGCGCCCGGACGCTGCGGTAGGTACGGCCGGCGAAATGCAATTCCCATGGGGCATCATCCTTTATCGCTTGCATGAGGGCATCAGTGACAAGCACCGACAAATTAAACATACGCAGGCGGCCAGGGTCTTGTTTGGCTTCGATAAAGGCTTCTATATCGGGGTGGTCGCAGCGCAGGGTCGCCATCATGGCGCCGCGCCGATGGCCCGCCGACATGATGGTACGGCACATGGCGTCCCAGACATCCATGAAGGTCAAGGGACCGGAGGCATCGGCGCCCACCCCTTTGACCCGCGCGCCATTGGGCCGCAGGGTGGAGAAGTCATAGCCGATGCCGCCGCCTTGTTGCATGGTCAACGCGGCTTCTCTTAAATGTTCGAAAATTCCCGACATGTCGTCGGGGATTGACCCCATTACGAAACAATTAAACAGGGTGACGTTACGCTTGGCCCCGGCGCCGGCCAAAATCCGGCCAGCGGGCAAAAAACGAAAATCGGCCAAGGCCTCGAAAAATGGCACCGTCCACGCTGCGGGCTGGGTTTCTGCGGCCGCCAGGGCCTGGGCGACCCTGCGCCAACTATCGTCAATGGTATCGTCGACCGCCTGGCCATCGGCACCCTTTAGGCGGTATTTCATGTCCCAGATCTGTTGGGAAATTGGTGCGACGGTTGGCATTCTATCCTCTTATCATGGGCGCCAAACAGCGGCAAGGCGACCCTTTCAACAAGTTATGTTCTTGTTTTGTATCATACGCGATGTTGCGTCGAAACGGGAGTCATACTTTAGTTCTTCCCTCCGCCTCCAACGCTCTGGTCGCGGTCTCTATGCGTTCCTTTAGCAGATCGTCGAATTCCTTGCGCGGCAGGCCGGGGGGGATCGGTTCCAGAAATTCGAGCACGATGGTGCCCGGCCGGCGCAGTAGTTGCCGCCGCGGCCAGAACAGGCCGGAATTCAACGCCACGGGCACGACCGGCACAGCTAGCCCCCGATACAGCGCGGAGATGCCGGGTTGGTAGGGCGCGTCTGCGACCGGCGCGCCCGACGCGGTGCGCGTGCCTTGGGGGAAAATCACGATGGGACGGCCTAGCCCCACGGCCGCCCGCCCATCGTCCAACATCGCCCGCAGCGCTTTTGTCCCCGCCTTGCGATCCACCGCAATCATCCTTGTCTTGCAGCACATCCAGCCATAGATGGGAATGGCCAACAGCTCCTTTTTCATAACCATGGCCGGGTCGTCGAGGATGACGTGCCAGATCAAGGTATCCCAGGCGGATTGGTGTTTCGCCGCCACGATGGCGCCGCCTTGCGGGCGGTGTTCCAGGCCACGGTATTCAACCTGAATGCCGGCACTCAGGCGCATCAGAAAATTGACGCCTCTGGCCCATTGCCGCTGGCCCCAGATCGTCACCTGATAGGGCAGCAACAGGGCGGGTGAGAAGGCGATCACCATGCTCACCGACCACGTGTAAAATAACAGGTTGAATAGATTGGATCGAATAATCCGCATCACCACTCCGGCCCGGTCAGGCGTACACCAATAAAAGGCTGATTAGATATTTGCTGTATTCCACCGCCAACAACCTCATGGTGCCGGGGAAAAGCCACCAATTCGCTAATTTTACATGTTCCCGGATAACCGGGTTGGCCACCAGCGTGACTGCGGGCATGGCCCGTTGAAACAGCAACAGGCTGCGCGGCATATGATAGGACGCGGTTACCAGATGCAGACTGTGATAACCGTGCCGCGCCATCCACTGGGTGGTCTCCAGGGCATTGCCACGGGTGTCGCGGGCCTGATAACTAAGTTCAATGCAGCAATCGAACTTATCGGTGCCCACGCCCTGGCCAGCTTGCAATTCAGTCACCGTGATGCCCGATTCAACGCCGGAAATTAGCATTTTATCACCCCTGCCCGCCAAAAGCAGCTGCAGCCCGGCCTGTAGCCTGCCCGCGCCGCCCGTCAGGACCACGATGGCGTCACTGTGGCCCGGTTGCAAATTCGCCTGCCGGGGCAGCTGGGCCGCAAATAGCAAGAAACCGCCCAGCCACAACAGGATTATGCCGGCAACGGCGAAACTCACGCCACGGCGCAGCCAAGTGCGTCGCCGGGCCCTGATTGCCGCCATCAGTCGTGCTCCATATTCAGGGCATCCGAGATAATTCGCGCAGCACCGTGCGCCGGGCCGTTAACGCCGTCAACAACGCTGCCAGGAATGGCAGGCTGGCTAGGGACAAAAGGCCAAGGGGCGAAAGGGCGAGATTACCAAGCAATGGCCCCTCCAGATCGGCGGCCAGGCGGGACAGGGCAAACAGGGCAGCGGCAGTAGCCGCCAGCCCGATCAGGCCGCCTTTCAAGCCCATGGACATGGCACGCCAAAGGAACAGCCGGGCAATATAGCCGTCGCGTGCACCCATGACATGCAGCAGCTTCACGACTTCCAAATGGGCTGCGAATGCCGACCGGGTGCCAAAGATTACCACCGCGCAGGTCGCAAAGCAGAGCATTGCCAGGCAGGCCAGCATCATCCACTGTAACGATTGGCTTAACCTGATTAGTTTACCCAGCCAGATCTGGTGATCATCAACGTGAATATCAGGGCCAATTTTGGCCAGCCATTTCATTAGCAATGGCAGATCCGCCGGCTCTGTCGGGGACAATTGCACATCGATCAAATTGGGTAGCGGCAATTCAGCGATCAGACCGCCGCTGCCCAGCCAGGGTTGCAATAAATTGGCGATCTCGTCCGCTTCCAACAACCGAACCTCTCGAATGCCGGCGGTCGCGCGCAGGGCCTTGACCACGGCGGCGACGCGGGCTTGGTCCGGCCCGTCTTGACCGGCCTTGTTGCCTTTTAGGGGTGGAATTTCCACCGTAATTGTGTTGGCCAAGTCGGCACGCCAGGCGCCGGTCGCCTGATTTAATGCCAAGCCGGCGGCCCCGGCGAGCGCGGCGAAGAAGACCATCACCGCTACCACCCAGGGCAAAAATCGCCCGGCGCCTTCCGAATCGGGTATCAGGTCTGGCAGTGCCATGGCATCCTATTTGGTAATACGTCCGGATCCGGCAGCGCCATCAGTGCTGGCAAAAGCCGGACCGGCCGTGCCAGGTTGCAGGACGCTATCGGCCAAGACAAGAATGGGGTGGGAAAATCGCCGCACCAGGGCGTCATTATGAGTGGCCACCACGACGGCGGTGCCAGAGCGGTGCAATTCCTCGAACAGGCGCATCAGACGATAGGCGATGCGGTCATCAACATTGCCGGTGGGTTCGTCGGCAAGCAGCAAACTGGGTTTCGTGATGACGGCGCGGGCGATCGCCACGCGTTGCTGTTCGCCACCCGACAGGGTGTCGGGGCTGTCTTGCAGGCGGCCGCCAAGACCAACCCAGTCCAGCAATTCCGAGACGTTTTTGCGGGCGCGCTTTTCATCTTCGCCGGCAATGCGCAAGGGCAGGGCGACGTTGTCAAAAACGCTCAGATTTTTTAACAGGCGGAAATCCTGGAAGACAACGCCGATACGCCTGCGCAAGGCCGGCAGGTCGCGGCGGGGTGTCTTGGCGAAGTCCTGTCCGAAGACCTGCACGGAACCCCGCGAAGGTAACTGGGCCAGATACATCAGCTTTAACAGAGAGGATTTGCCGGCGCCTGACGCGCCTGTCAAAAATTGAAAGCTGCCAGGGGCAATATGCAAGGTGATATCACGCAGAACTTCCGACCCTACGCCATAGCGGACACCGACATTTTCGAAGCGAACCATCCGAAGCAAACCATCCGAAGCGGAACTTGGGGTCGAAACCCACTTGTTGCAAGCTTATACCACATTGCGCCGATAGGAACCCGTATAGACGCCCCGCGGGGGGCGGCGCATTGCGCTGCCTCGCGATCACAGTTAATTTTCCCCGCGGGTCAGTGCGAACTTGCCTCGCTGTTTTGGAGCACCTATAACCGCGCCACTTCGACCCACGGTAATTTGCATGATCCTTACCTGCCCAGCCTGTCAAACGCGTTATGTCGTTGACCCTGCCTTAATTGGCGCGGCTGGCCGGATAGTGCGTTGCGCCAAATGCGCCAACAGCTGGCACCAGGTTCTGAATGAAAAGGTGGACGAGGCAACGCCGTCCAGTGAAACCGGTGGTGGTAATACCGGCGAAGATCAGGGCGAAGATGCTGATACTGATCCCGAGGAAGATGCCGCCGCCTA
>CAUZBE010000009.1:0-20197 GCA_963577885.1 Alphaproteobacteria bacterium | reverse complement strand
GCAGCGCACGATGGCGGGATCTGCAAAGGCGACAGCGTGGCCGCTGGATTGTTCCCTCAGCCAGGAGATCAGTTGACCGACCGTAGCGACATCGCCGGGGGGATGCAGGGTTTCCTCGGCCATCCCGACGCGGTCGCGCAACCAGGCAAAATACAACAACTTCATGACGCCACCTCGTCGAAGGGCATGAAATCCACCAGGTCGCCCACCCTTACCCCGGTCACGTCTTCGGCTATTTCGACTAGGCCGTGGGTTTGCACCAGGGAATTAATGATGCCCGAGCCTTGCGGCCGGAACAATACGGCGGCAGGCCCACCGCCGCCTCGCCGCTCCAGCCGAGCGCGCAACCATTCCCGCCGTCCGGCTTTTTTGTCGTAGTCAAAATCAGAGGTCACGCGGTAGAGCATCGGATCCAGGTCCACCGCGCCCGCCAGGCCCAGGATCAAGGGCCGGGCAAACCGCAAAAAACACACCATGGCCGCCACGGGATTTCCCGGCAGGCCGACGAACGCCGCCTTGCCGACCTGGCCCAGGGCTAGGGGCCGGCCCGGCTTAATCGCCAGACGCCAGAAATGCAAATATCCCAACGCCTCCACCGCGCCGCGCACATGATCCTCGTCCCCCACCGAAACCCCGCCCGAGGTCAACAACAGATCGTGGCCAGCGGCAGCCACGCCCAAGCCTTCGCGCACCGCCACCGCATTATCGGGCAAAATGCCCAGATCGGACACCGCCGCCCCCAGGCCGGTGATGAGCGCCGCCAGGATATAGCGATTGGCATCATAAATCGCGCCCGCGGGCAATTTTGTCCCCGGTTCGGCCAGTTCATCGCCGGTGGAAAAGACCCCGACCCTCAGCGGCCGGTACAAGCATAAATTCCGGTGCCCGACCGAGGCCGCCAAGCCCAAATCCTGGGGCCGCAAGCGCCGGCCTTGGCCCAGCACCACATCGCCCCGCTTGGTATCCTCGCCTTTGTGGCGCCGGTTGGCGCCCAGGGCTAGGCCTGGCGGGATCGTCACATAATCGTCCACGCAGGCCGCATCTTCCTGCATCGCCACCGTATCGGCCCCCTCGGGCATGACAGCACCGGTAAATATTCGCACGGCCTGGCCCGGCCCAAGAAGCCCGGCATGGGGATGCCCGGCCGCCGACCGGCCCCGCACGGTCAGGCGGGACGGCGCATCGGCGGCCAGATCGCCATGGCGCAGCGCGAAACCATCGACGGCCGAATTGTCACGGGGTGGGACATCAAGGCCCGAGACAACATCCTTCGCCAATATGCGCCCCAGGGCCCGGGACAGGGGCACCTGTTCCAGGCGGTCCCGGGTCACCGTCACGATGCGTTGTTGCAAGATCGCCAGGGCATCCGCCGTGGACATCAGATCATCAACCTGGTTGAAGCAATCGTCGGCAAGCTGGTTCATGAGATGGGTCTCTCAGACCGGCAATAATCGATGACGAAATCCGCCAACGCCGGCACATCGTCCAAATCCAGCAAGGGCAGACCCAAGTCGGCCGGCTGATAATTGGCGGCCAGCGCTATAAAGCTCCCATCGTCGCGGCATAACAAGGGCTTGTCCAAACCCGTGCGATGCACCTCGATTTTATGATGACTTTCCCCCTTGAAGCCTTCCACCAGAACCAGGTCGACCGGCGACAGGCTGGCGAGCAATGCCTCCAGCCCTGGCTCCGCCGCGCCGCGGTTTTCATGCATCAAAGCCCAGCGCGCGGCGGAGGCAATCAACACCTCCGTAGCGCCGGCCTCGCGGTGGCGGTAGGAATCCTTGCCTGGTTTATCCACATCGAAGGTGTGATGGGCGTGTTTGATGGTGGATACGGTTAATCCCCGGGCGGTCAACGCCGGTATCAGTTGGGTTAAAAGCGTCGTCTTTCCGGCGCCACTCCAACCGGTCAGGCCCAAAACTTTCATGCCAAGATTTTCATGACGGCACCCTCATGGCGCATCCTCGCGATCGCCACCCGGCGCCCCGGCCGTGACATGGTGCAGCCCCGCCTGCAAGTAGTCGTAGCCGGTATAGATGGTGAAAAGCGCCGCCAGCCACATGCCCGACCGGCCAATTTCTATGGTTGGAATGGGATCCCAGCCGGCATCGCCGACGATCAGGAAACCGATCGCCAACATCTGCATCGCGGTCTTCCATTTCGCGACCCGGCTGACCGGAACGCTGACCCGCAGTTCGGCCAGGAACTCCCGTAACCCCGAGACTAATATCTCCCGGCACAGGATCACAACCGTGGGCAGGATCGTCCAATCGCCGATCCGGCCCACGTAGACCAACATCAACAGGGTGGCCGCGACCAGCAATTTGTCGGCGACGGGGTCGAGAAACCGGCCCAGGCCGCTTTCCTCGCCCCGGCTACGGGCCAGGTAGCCGTCCAGAATATCGGTGATGCCAGCGGCGGTGAAGATAGTGAACGCCAGCCAATTGGACAGCGGCGCGGTCAAATAAAAGGCGCCGATCAAAGCCGGGATGGCCAGGATTCGCGATAGGGTTAAGAGATTTGGTATGGTGGTGATCATGTCCTCGAACCGCGGTGCATACGGACGGCTTGAGTATAAGGATTTAGCGCCATGGCGAAAGTGCCCGCTTAATCTTCGGGGTGAAAGAAGTCATAAATTTTTTGCGCCACCGCCTTGGAGATGCCGTGCACGCTGTCAAGGTCCGGCAGACCGGCTGTCGCCACGGCCCGGGCCGAGCCGAAATGGTTCAACAAGGCCCGCTTGCGGCCGGGTCCGATGCCCGCGATGCTATCAAGGGCGGAGCGGTCCATGCGCTTGGCCCGCCGGGCCCGGTGGGTGCCAATAGCGAAGCGATGGGATTCGTCCCGCAGACGCTGCAGGAAATACAGCACCGGGCTGCGCGGCGGCAATAAAATTTCCGGTTTGTCGGGCAGATGGATCCGCTCCAAGCCGGCATTGCGGTCCGGCCCCTTGGCGATGGCGGCCAGGGCGACGCCGGTTATACCCAGATCGGCGAACACCTCTTGTACCGCCGACAACTGACCCAGGCCGCCATCAATCAAGACCAGGTCCGGCCATTCGCCAGCGACCCGGGCATCCTCCTCGTCGCCGGCCCCGACACTATCAACACCATCGGCGCTATCGGTCGCGGCCTGGGCTTTTAGGAGCCGGGTAAAACGGCGGTGCAACACTTCGCGCATCATGCCGTAATCATCACCGGGCGTAATATTCTCATTCTTGATGTTGAATTTACGATAGGCATTTTTTTGAAAGCCTTCTGGTCCGGCCACAATCATGGCACCAATAGCGTCGGTCCCCATGATGTGGCTATTGTCATAAACCTCGATCCGCCGCAGTGGACCGTCCAGGGCAAATAATTCGGCCACTGACTCCAATAGGCGGCGCTGCGAGGCGCTTTCCGCCAGGCGCCGCGCCAGGGCCTCGCGCGCGTTGGTTTGTGCATGGTTGACCAGCTCCCGCCGCCGGCCCCGTTTGGGACGATGCAGACGGACCTTGCGGCCGGCCTTGACGCTTAGGGCCTCGGCAATCAGCCCATGGTTTTCCGGCCAATCGTTGAGCAAGATTTCCCTTGGCGGCGGCTTGTCATCATAAAACTGCCCCATGAAGGCGCCCAGCACCTCAACCGGGGTCAGTTCGCGTCCGTGGCTGGGGAAATAGGCCCGGTTGCCCCAATTTTGCCCGGCCCGGAAAAAAAATACCTGAATGCAGCTTTGCCCCGCTTCCATATGAATAGCGATGACGTCGGCATCCGCCACGCTGGCTACATTGATGGCCTGGTGGGCCTGGACATGGGCCAGGGCGCGCAGACGGTCGCGAAAAACCGCGGCGGTCTCGAACGCTAATTCGGCGCTGGCCGCCTCCATCTTCGCGGATAGGCCTTGTTGAACCTGTTGGCTGCGTCCTGAAAGAAAGTCCCGCGCTTCCGCCACCAATTCGCGATAGCTATCCTTGTCAATGCGGCCGACACAGGGACCGGCACAGCGGCGGATCTGATATTGCAGACAGGGCCGGGTGCGGGAGGCGAAAATACTGTCAGAACAAGAGCGCAAGGGGAAAGCCTTTTGCAGCGAATTTAAGGTGCGATTGACGGACGAGGCCGAGGCAAATGGGCCGAAATATTCCCCCTTTCGATTGCGGGCGCCGCGATGCTTGGCCAATTGCGGCCATTCATGGTCACCGGTAATGATAATGAAGGGAAAGGATTTATCGTCCCGCAGCAGAATATTGTAGCGGGGACGCAAACGCTTAATCAGATTTGATTCCAATAAAAGCGCCTCGACCTCCGTGTGGGTGGTCACTATTTCCATGGCACGGGTTTCCGCGATCATTCGCAGGGTCCGGGTATTCAGGCCCGCCGACTGGGCATAATTACGCACCCGGTTTTTTAAGTTCTTGGCCTTGCCCACATAAAGCACTTCGCCATCCCGGGCCAGCATCCGGTATACCCCCGGCGCCGCCGGCATGGTCTCCAGCGCCTTTGCGATAGCTTCCCGGCCCGTATTGATGCCAGGCGCGGGCCGGCTGTCCGACGGCAAGTCCAACGGCTGCGCGGATGGTTTATCGGCCTTTGTCATTGGGCTATTTTCCGCGCCTTTTCCCGTTCGTCAATGGTCCATCAGCATTGCAGATTACAGTGGCTGCCGATATCCACCTAATGTGTGGGTAAGTATGTGGAAAAGCTAATCCAGGCCATGCCTATTTGGCGGAATCCGGCCTGTTCTCCCACTTTGCCTAAATAACAGGCAAATTCTATAACCCATTGTTTATAAAAACAAAATTTAGAAGCAAATGGCATGGCCATTGCCTATAACTTAGAACTGACCCGGCCCCCGCCTTAACGCTGATGACATCAACGGGCTGTGCACGAATATACCCAGTTGGACGCAATTTTCACCAGTCATGGACAAGTCACCGTACACGCCAGGGCTTGGCCTATATAATATAAAGCAACGCATTGGTTTAATTGAACTGCAATTCAGACACTTAACTTACTTGGTATTGATAGTAATTGTGCGCTCTGTTTATTTGGCGCCGGTTGGCTAGCCTGTTTAGCTTCGTTTTTAGGTGTCCCTGACAGGCCATGAAACAGCGAGAGCACATAAATTATGTAAGCGAAAGTGAGGAAGGCGCCATAACGTCGGCTGATCGGCCGCCCGCGCAATACGAACGGCGTGATCAGGATGGCCGCTGAAAGCATGATCCACAAATCATAGGAAATAATTTGGCTGGGTACGGGAACCTTTCCCACCATGGCCGTGATACCCATGATGCCAAGAATATTAAACAAGTTCGACCCGACCACATTGCCGATCGCCACGTCACCATGACGGCGAATGGCAGCGACCAGCGAGGTTGCCAGCTCCGGCAGGGACGTGCCCAGCGCGATCAAAGACAACGCGATCGTCGTCTCCGACACGCCCGCCGCCACGGCCAACGCCGTGGCGCCCCGTATCAGCAGATCAGCGCCATAGATCAAACCCGCGATCCCGGCCACGATGGAGGCCAGGGATAGCCATATCGAATGCGACCGCGCGGCAATACCCTCTATCTCGTCAACAATGGCCTCGGCCGTGGCTTCATTGTTTTCGCGGCCGGAGAAATAGGACCAGGTCAAATAACCGCACAATAGCGATGTCATGATAGCGCCCTGCCAATTCAACAACTGGCCGCTCCAACATAAAGCAACAAAACCAACCGTAACCGCAAACATGATGGCGCCATCCCGGCGGATGGCCTCAACATCACAGACGATGGGGAAAATAATGGCGGGTAAGCCCAAGACAAGCAGAATGTTGGCGATGTTGGATCCAACTACATTGCCGACGGCAATTTCGGGCACCCCGGTCAACACCGCGTCCAAGCTGACCACCAGCTCCGGCGAAGAGGTGCCGAAGGCTACCACGGTCAGACCAATTACCAAAGGCGGTACCGCCAACCGTTGTGCCAGGGTAACGGCGCCACGGACCAGTAAATCCCCACCGATGAGAAGCAGCACCAAGCCCCCGGCAACCATTAGATACGTCATGCCTCGACTTCACCGCTGATTACCTGATTAGAACCCATACACGACCTGTCCCATGTCTCATAGTCGCGTCCAAGGGGCCGCGCGCCGACCATATATAGCGGCGTATCCCGCCGCTTTGAAGGGGTCATTCGGGAAAGCTGGCCATTCCCTGGGCCAAGGCAAACGAATTCGTGCCGATACGGCCCTACGACAGCGCAGATATGGACAAGGCCCCAGGTCTCGGCTATGCCGTCGCTGCTCCTTGTGTAGCGGGGCGTCTACATACGGATGATGATACATGGGCATTTCCATTATCAGCGGTTTGGCCGCTTTAGCCGACGATTACGATCTTTTTATCTGTGACTTGTGGGGCGTCGTGCATGATGGGGTGGCGCCCTATGTGGGTGCCGAAGATTGTCTGCGGCGTCTGCGCCAGCGCGGCGCCAGGGTGGTCTTGCTCTCCAACGCGCCGAGACCCAGCGCGTCGGTGGCCTTGCACCTAGCGGAACTAGGCGTGATGAACAATCTCTATGACTGGCTCTTAACCTCCGGCGAGGCGACGGCCGACACCATTGCCGGCACCGCCCAAGGGTCCGGTCCAGATGCAAGGCCGGCTTATTTTCATTTGGGCCCCGAACGCAACCAGCTTACATTGGATGCCTGTGGCGGCCGTGAAACCGCAATCGAAGCGGCCGAGATGATCATCTGCACCGGTCTGTTTGATGACGAAGCCGACAATGCGGAAGATTATCGTGAACTATTAGCGGCGGCGGCGGCGCGTGGCCTGCCGCTGCTGTGCGCTAACCCGGATGTGGTGGTCATGCGCGGTGAACGGATGATCCCGTGCGCCGGCGCGGTCGCGGCGTACTACGAGGAACTAGGCGGGACCGTACAGCGTTTCGGCAAACCGTTTCCGGCTATTTTTGACCGCCTGTTCGCCGAAACGCCAGGTATCCCCCGGAGCCGTGCCGTGATGATTGGCGATGGCCTGCCCACGGATATTCGCGGCGCCAGGCTGGCCGGCATTGACGCTATCTGGATTGCCGGCGGCATCCATGCCGAGGCCTTGGCGCTTGGCCCGGATGGGGCATTGGATCAGGACAGGGTCGACAGCGTCGCGGAACAGTCCGGTGAACGGCCGAAAGCGATTTTACCCTGGTTGCGATGGTAGGTTTTTAGTCGAACATAGTGTCGATGTCGTCCTGGCCGGCGCCGGCCTCCAAGTCGGCGCCATTGTACGACCCATTTGGCTGGGCCGCACTATTAAGGAGTTTCGCAGCAACATCCAATCCCACCTCGTTTTCTGGCACGGCATCAACTTCTTCGGCCGGCCCATCGTCGGCGGTGTTGGCAACCATGTCACCGGCAAGAAGGTTATCAACCTGATCCTGCAGGATGCCTTCGCCGTCAAGAGCCGGGCCTCAGGCATCCTGCAGCACGGCAGGCATTGACGGGATCAGTTGTCGCGGGGCCGCGGCGTCACTATCATTGCGTCGCACAATCACGGGGCCCAGACGGTATAGGATATGCGCAATGAATAATGATTTAACGGCCAGCCTGATCTCAACCGTGGTCGGCACCAAACTGCAGGGGCGGGGCGCTATCTATATGGCCCAGAACTTTCGCTTCACGGCGCCGGTAAAGGCCGGCGATACCATCTGCATACACGGTGGCGAGGTGGTGGTGAAGGGCGATGCCCTGTTGCTGGTGCCGACGCGCGGCGCATTTACCGGGTCGTGCGATTAGCCGGTTGCCTCAAACCGCCCCAACCTTAATAATCCCAGCCATGCGCATCATTCGTCATATTTCAAAAACCCCCAATGACCTGCGCGGCGGGGCCGTTGCGGTTGGTAATTTCGATGGCATACATCGTGGTCACCAGGCGCTGATCGGCCACTGCCGCGCCTTGGCCGACACGGTCAAGGGCGCCGCCCTTGCCCTGACCTTCGAGCCGCACCCCAGAAGTCTGTTTCAAACCGATGCCCCGCCCTTTCGTCTGACCCCGTTTCGCAGCAAGGCCCGTTTGCTGGCGGGCCTGGGAATTGATTGCCTGGTCAGTTTGCGGTTTGACAAGAAGGTCAGTCTGTTATCACCCGAGGGCTTCATCCAGGAAATCCTGGTGCGGGGCCTGGGCGCGCGGCATGTTGTCGTGGGGTATGACTTCGTCTTTGGCCACCGCCGAGCCGGAAATGTGGACCTGCTACGGGCGCAAAGCGCTCGCCATGACTTCACGGTATCGGTATTGGACCCGGTGACCCATGATGACGACGTCTGTTCATCAACCATTATCCGGGTCGATCTTGAAACCGGCCGTTGCCGCCGGGCCGCTGATTTGTTGGGCCATTGGTGGGAGATCGAAGGGCGGGTGCGCGGCGGCGACCGGCGCGGCCGTCAACTGGGATTCCCCACGGCCAATCTGCATCTGCGCGAGTCTGCCCTGCGGCCGGCTTTAGGGGTCTATGCCATCCGTTTCGGCCTGGAAGAGGTCGGCGGGACGCGCTGGTATCCTGGTGTCGCCAATCTGGGGCAGCGGCCCACCTTCGACGGCAAAGGTATCGTTTTGGAGGCGCATTTGTTCGATTTTAGCGATGATGTCTACGGCCGTCATGGTCGGGTTGCCTTTGTCGAGCACCTGCGCCCGGAACAGAAATTCGACGGCATCAATGCCATCAAGGAGCAAATCACCTTGGATTGCGAACAGGCCCGGCAGATCCTGGCAGACCCCGCCAACGCCCAGGACCAGTTCACGGCGAATTGAGCGTTGACGACTTGCCGGCTTGCAGGCCGCCCCCGCTATGATATGCTTTGCCCCTAAACCGGTAATATGGGGATTATCATGGCCATTGCTGCTGTTGCACTCGACGATAAGTACGAACAGGAATCCGGCCGGGTCTTCATGACCGGTATGCAGGCATTGGTGCGCCTGCCCATGATGCAGCGCCAGCGCGACGTCGCCGCCGGCCTAAATACCGCTGGCTTTATCTCCGGCTACCGTGGCTCTCCCTTGGGCGGCTATGATGCCGCCCTCTGGTCGGCCTCTCGCTTTTTAGCCCGTAGCCACATCACTTTTCAGCCCGGCCTAAACGAAGATCTGGCGCTAACAGCCGTCTGGGGTTCGCAACAGGTCAATCTGTGGGCCGGGGGCAAGTATGACGGCGTCTTCGGCATCTGGTATGGTAAGGGCCCGGGCGTGGACCGTAGCGGCGATGCCATTAAGCATCTGAATTACGACGGCACCGCCAAGTATGGCGGCGTGCTGTTGGTGGCGGGCGATGACCATGGGGCCAAGTCCTCGACCCTGCCCCATCAGAGCGAGCCGGCTTTCATGGCCGCCGCCGTGCCGATATTTCACCCCGCCGGCGTGCAGGAATACCTCGATCTGGGCCTACACGGGTTCGCAATGTCTCGCTATTCGGGCTGCGCCGTCGGCTTTAAGGCGGTCGGCGAGACAGTGGAAAGCTCCGCTTCGGTAACCATCGACCCAAACGCGGTTGAAATCGCCAAGCTCATCGATTTTGACATGCCTGGTGATGGCCTGAACCTGCGTTACCCTGACGATATCATGGAAAAGGAAAGCCGGCTGTTGGACTACAAGCTGCCGGCGGCCCAGGCCTATGTGCGGGCCAACGGTCTGGACAAGATGATCTTCGATACGCCACGGCCGCGCCTAGGCATTGTCACCACTGGCAAGGCCTATTTGGACGTGCGTCAGGCCTTTGACGAATTGGGCCTGACAGCGGAAATGGCGTCGGACATGGGTATACGCCTGTACAAGGTGGCCATGACCTGGCCGATGGAGCCCAAAGGCGCCCTGGAATTCGCCAAGGGCCTCGAAGAAATAGTGGTGATCGAGGAAAAGCGGCCGATCCTGGAAGATCAATTGCGTACCCTGCTGTATGGCCGGGAGGGCGCGCCACGCCGGATTGTTGGCAAAAAGGACGAAAAAGGGCAGCCGCTATTACCGGAGATTGGCGAATTGACGCCGGGCATGGTCGCCCAGAGCATCGTCGGGCGGCTAAAATCATTCAGTGACATGCCCGATTTCGATCAACGCCTGGCCCGCATCGAACAAATCGAAACCGGGGCCAAGGGGTCGCCGCCAACCATCTTGCGCACCCCCTATTTCTGTTCCGGCTGTCCGCACAACACTTCAACCAAAGTACCGGAAGGCAGCCGCTCCATGGCCGGCATCGGCTGTCATGGCATGGCCCTGTGGATGCCCGACCGCAACACCCAGACCATTACGCATATGGGCGCGGAAGGGGTCAATTGGATCGGCCAGGCGCCGTTCTCCGAGACCGATCATGTGTTCCAGAATTTGGGCGATGGCACCTATTACCATTCCGGTCTGCTGGCGCTGCGCGCCGCTGTCGATGCCGGCGTCAACATCACCTACAAAATTCTTTTCAACGACGCAGTCGCCATGACCGGCGGCCAGCCGGTGGTCAATGTCGCGGACGGCAAGCTGACGCCGGACGAGATCAGCCGCCAGGTCCATGCCGAAGGGGTAACCAAGATCGCCCTGGTCACGGACGAGCCGGATAAATATCCCGGCGACACCAACTGGGCCCCCGGCACCTCGATCCATCACCGCGACGAACTGGACGCGGTCCAGCGCGACCTGCGGACGACAAAAGGTTGCACCGTTTTGATCTATGACCAGACCTGCGCGGCGGAAAAACGCCGCCGGCGCAAGCGCGGCCTGTTCCCGGATCCGCCCAAGCGGGCCTTTATCAATGATCTGGTATGCGAGGCCTGCGGCGACTGTTCCGTCAAATCTAACTGCGTCTCGGTACAGCCGAAGGAAACCGCATGGGGCCGCAAACGGCAGATCGACCAGTCCAATTGCAACAAGGACTTTTCCTGCGTCAACGGCTTTTGCCCCAGTTTCGTAACCGTGCACGGGGGCGGCCTGCGCAAGGCGGCAAAACCACAAAGCACTGGCGCCGGTGGCGGGCAATGGGATGAATTATTCGCGGGCCTGCCACTGCCCAGGCTGCCTTCGTCGGCCGAACCCTACGGCATTCTTGTGACCGGCATCGGTGGTACCGGCGTGGTCACCATCTCCGCCCTGTTGGGCATGGCCGCGCATTTGGAAGGCAAGGGTGTCTCGGCCCTGGACATGGCGGGACTGGCCCAGAAGAACGGCGCCGTCACCTCGCACATCCGCATCGCCGATTCGCCGGAAGATCTGCACGCCGTGCGCATCGCCACGGGTGGGTCCAAGTTGATCCTGGGCTGCGACATCGTCGTGGCCGCCGGCGCGAATGTACTCTCCACGATCAACGAAGGGGTTACCGCCGCCGTGATCAACAGTCATGTGGTGCCCACGGCACAATTTCTGGCCGATCAGAATATGGACATGGCCGGCGATGGCCTGATCAAACAATTGCGTGGCGCGGTAGGGCAAGATTACAGCCATTTCATCAACGCCACCAAGATCGCCACGGCATTGCTGGGCGATTCCATTGCCGCCAACCTGTTCCTGCTGGGCACGGCCTTTCAAAAGGGCTATGTGCCGCTTTCCCTGGAAGCAATCGAAGGCGCCATCGAAATCAATGGCGTCGCGGTGGCGGCGAACAAACAGGCCTTTGCCTGGGGCCGCCTGGCGGCCCACGATCAGACTGCGGTAGAGACCATCGCCGCGCCCCTGATACCACGGCAAGACAGCGGTACCGAGGACCTGAGCCTGGATCAGAAAATCGCCAAGCGGGTTGATTTCCTGACCGACTATCAGGATGCCGCCCATGCCGCACGCTACCGTGTCCTGGTGGACCGGGCCTTGGCGGCGGAACGGGAACGGGCCGCCGGGCTAGACGGATTTGGCGAGGCGGTGGCGCTGAATTTCTTCCGCCTGATGTCCTACAAGGACGAGTACGAAGTGGCGCGGCTTTACAGCGACGGGCGCTTCATGGATCAGGTGCGCCAACAGTTCGAGGGCGACTTCAGCCTGCGTTTGCACTTGGCCCCACCGATGATTTCCCGGCGGGATCCGAGCAGCGGCGAATTGAAAAAGCGGGAATTTGGCCCGTGGATGCTGAAGGTAATGCCGCTACTGGCCCGCATGCGCGGCCTGCGCGGCACCGCATGGGACATCTTTGGCCGCACGGCGGAACGGCGCATGGAACGCCAGTTGATTGTGGATTACGAAACGACCATGGCCCAGGTCATGGCCAGCATGAACCATGACAACTTCGCCATGGCGGTCCGCATCGCCGAAGTGCCGGACCGGATCCGCGGCTTTGGCCATGTCAAGGAAAAGGCCCTGATGTTGGCCAAACGGGCGGAGGCGGAGATGCTGGAACTCTACCGCGCACCGGCGCAACAGCCGACAGCGGCGGAGTAACGGGTTCCTGGCCGTATAAACGCGGTCAGACCGGACAGTTCCAAGGGAGTGGGCGGATATGCCTTATTCCCGCGCCATGGTGTTTAGCCATTTGGCCGGCGAGTACATGCTAGCGCCACCGCCAATCTTGGCGGTGCGGTGGGCAAGGCGGTTGACCGTCTAGCCCAGGCAGACCGCGATGTAGTGGTCATCATCAATGCGGACAGGACGGGCTCTTGGATGCCGGCCCATGGGCTTGTGACGGCAGGGGGCCGCCACCACCGTCAAGAGTAGCAATGCCGCGAAAATGGACGGCGTGATCCGGAATATGTTCTCATGTTGGCAATTATGCGCGCCTTCGGCTTCGGACAGACGTTTCGGCACCCCGCAACCTCCCAGAGTTGTTGTTGGTTAGCAGTTTAGCCGGACAATTAGGTTTCGCCATATTCAACGCCAGCCCGCTATAGTGCCGCTATGGCGATCGCAGATGTATCCGTGGCCGAGATGTCGCCCGGCCAACGCTATATGGTCCTAGTCACGGTGTCGTCGGCAACAATGCTCTATGCCATGACCATGACCATTGCCAATGTTGTGCTGCCGCAGATGCGCGGCGCCTTCTCCGCCTCGCCCGAAGAAATCACCTGGGTCGTAACCTACAACCTGGTGGCAACAGCCGTCATCACCCCGATCTCCGGCTGGTTGGCCTCCCGCTTTGGCCGGCGCAAAGTGATGCTAACCTCGGCCCTGGGTTTCACGATTGCAACGATATTTTGCGGTCTCGCCGAGTCGTTGGAAGCCATCGTGTTTTACCGCATCGCCCAGGGCGCGTTCGGGGCACCGTTGGTGCCGATCGCCCAGTCCACCCTGCTCGACACATTTCCCCGGCAGCAGCATAGCCTGGTTAGTGCCTTGTTTGGCTTTGGCGTGGTCCTTGGGCCGATCATCGGCCCCACCGTAGGCGGCGCGGTCGCAGAAGCGCATAATTGGCGCTGGGCGTTCTTTCTGATAGTGCCGTTTGCGCTGCTGACGGTGCTGGGAATATTTCTGTTCATCCGGGATCGAAAGCGCACCGAACCCCCGCGGAGCTTGGATTGGACCGGCTTTCTCGCCTTGGCAATAGCGTTGGCCGCGATGCAACTAATGTTCGGCCGCGGCGAGCAGAATTACTGGTTCGAATCAACGGAAACGATCATTGAAGCCGTGCTCGCCGCCGGCGCCATCTACTTATTCGTGATCCATTCCCTGACTAGCAAGCAGCCGTTTATCAGCGCCAGTCTATTTCACAACCGAAACTATTCAGTCGGCATTTGCCTGGCCTTCATTTTCGGTATGTTGAACTTCACGCTGATGGTGCTGACACCGACCATGTTGCAGGATCTACGAGGCTATCCGGATTCGGTCATTGGCATGCTACTGGCGACCCGGGGAATCGGTAGTATAGCCGCGGTGCTGGTCGTCGTCCGTCTTTCCAACTGGGACCCGCGGATGGCTCTCTCCATCGGCTTCACCTGTCAGGCCTTGGCCGGTTATGCGATGTCGCAATTCGACATCAATATGACCTACTGGGACATCGCCTGGACCAGCACCTTGCAGGGCTTCGGCATCGGCATGTCATGGGTGCCACTGACCTTGATCATGTTCTCGACCGTCAAGCCGGAACGCCTGGATGAAGCTTCGGCGGTCTTTCACATGTTACGTAATTTTGCCGCCAGCCTTTTCATCTCGATCAGCGTCGCCGTCGTCGTCCGTTCGACCTTTATCAACACCATGGCCCTGAATGAGCTCATATCGCTGTTCAACAAATCCTTGTTGTTTCCCAGCGTAACCGGACCGCTTGATTTTAGCGATATCAACAGCCTGGCCCTGGTGGCCAGCGAAGTCCGGCGGCAGGCGACCATGATCGGCTATATCAACGCCTTCAAGCTGTTCACGGTTTTATCCGTCCTGCCGATCCCCTTTATCTGGCTGGCCAGGCTGCCAAGACACGATAGTTAGGCTCGATGCTGGGATAATAGCGAAAATTGCGGTTTCATGCCATGACCCTCGAAGAGGGCCATAACCGGACTGTTAGTATTTTCTAATACACGGCACCTAGATGCTGGCGAGTGGGAGCCTTCCACAGCATCACAAGCAGACTTC
The DNA here is from genome assembly GCA_963577885.1 of Alphaproteobacteria bacterium. Taxonomy (GTDB): domain Bacteria; phylum Pseudomonadota; class Alphaproteobacteria. The sequence continues at coordinate 5,725 of CAUZBE010000009.1, read as the reverse complement.
ATAATCACTAGAATTGATAAAGACGACCGACAGCTGACGGCACAATATTGTTACCAAATGCATTGACCAAGGCGGTGACCGCCCGGAACCCGGTGCAATGGGCCGGAACGATGATATCCAAATTGAAATCCGCCATGCGGGCGACAGTGTCAGTAATGATTGGTTCAACCGTCGCGCCGGAGAGATGAAATCCTCCCATAGCACAATGCAGACCAACAGCCCCGATTTGATGATTTGGCCGTTATTGGAAGCCCATTTAGCCAATTTCCTCGGCCTGAAATAACAATCCGCTGTTGGTCACATCGAAGGTTTCCACCGCCTCCGCCGGCGCCGGGGTGCGCATGTTGTTTACTAAACAAATCCGCATGGCCCTGGAAATGGCCAAACCTCTGACCGAACCAGTGTTGGCGGAAGGCGCGCAGGGGCAAGATATGCGTTTCCTCTTCGGTCTTAATATTGGCTTCTAGAAGCGCGCAGGTGTGAAATGGATTATGATGGCGCACCGCAGTGAATTGAATTCCGAGAGAGACCATATGACCGAGGATCTTACGGTACCGTTGAACCTACCGGACTTTGCCGGTCTGGACCTAGATTTCGATATTATCGACAGCCACCATCACCTGTTCGATTTGCAGGCCGTGCGCTATCCCTGGCTGTCGGGTCACCAGGAGGAACATTTCCTGCTGGGCAATTATGATGCCTTAAAACGCAATTACAGCGCCGCCAATTATCGTGCCGACGCGGCCCCGTTGCGGGTCGTGAAGACCGTGCATGTAGAGGCGGAGGCGGACCGCGATGATCAAGTGAATGAAACCCGCTGGCTGTCGGGCACCATGGCGGAGGAGGGCCTGCCCGATGCCATCGTGGCCCATGCCTGGCTGCATCGGCCCGATAGCGAGGCGGTGCTGGCGGCCCAGGCGGCTTTTCCCGCCGTGCGCGGTATTCGCAGCAAGCCCAGAACCGCTGCTACCGCCGCTACCCGGGATAGCGTCCGCGGCCAGCAGGTCAGTATGCAGGATCCGGCCTGGCGCCAGGGCTTGGGCCTGTTGCGAAAATTCGGCCTGTCCTGGGATTTGCGGGTGCCGTTCTGGCATCTGGGAGAGGCGGCGGAGGTCTGCGCCCTTTATCCGGATTTAGCCATTGTCGTCGAACATACCGGCCTGGCCTGGGACCGGAGCGATGAGGGGCTGGCAGAATGGCGCCAGGGCATGGCCGCGCTGGCGGCCCAGGATCACGTGCATTTAAAGATTTCGGAACTGGGCATGGCCGGCGTGGCCTGGGATTATGACGACAATCGCCGCGTGGTGCGCGAAGCCGTCGAAATCTTCGGCTTCGCCCGTTGTATGTTTGCTTCCAACTTTCCCGTGGCCGGTCTGCGCATCGGCTATGTGGATCAGGTCAGCGCCATTGCTCACATGATCCAAGATTGCTCAATTGCCGAGCGCACCGCCCTGTTCCACGATACGGCGAATCGTTTTTACCGCTTGTAGGAACGCTTCACTGCGCCGTTTGGTGTTTCCAGAACCAAATGTCACCCAGAAGGGGGGCGGCCTACGCCGGAACGGGGCTTCGGCGTAGGCCGAGAAAATTGACGGCAAGGTGGAAAAGACGGGAGAGGTGTGTCTGGCTGACGACAATTTTGGCCAAACGGGCTTCCAACAACGGTCAAATCATCAAATTGGGGCTGTCGGATGGTCGCAGAGCAAAATTTCTTCCGTCGGTGGTGGGGGTCGTCTACGATTGGATGCAAATTCAAGGGCATTTGGGAAATGTCGATTTATTCACCGTCAGGGCAATGCTTTGTAGTGAAGCAATGATGGGCTAGATTTTTATTATCATTACCCCATTTTCCATAGACGGTGGCCAAGGAACAGTTGAGTGCATAGGATGATATTGCTTCGTCTTTTCTGTAAAACCCTAGTCCTAGGCGTAGTCAGATAGAGGAAAGCATCAAGTTGATCAATATCAGTATGAGTGAATCACTTGGAGCTATCGTACAAATTTTTAGCAGAATCTAAATCAAATCCAATTCTGGCCTGGGTCTGCTGAATGCTCGTTTATTGGGGGAAAATATGCCATTTATTGATGCAGTAGGGCATTTATCTTTTCTTATCATCGCACTTTCTCTGCTAATGAGAGACATAATTCTGCTTCGCACTCTTGGAATTATATCGGGAATAGTAGGTATATATTATAACTATTGGGTAACTGATGAGCATTTATGGGTGCCAATTATTTGGCTGACCATATTCATGCTGATAAATATTTTTATGATAGCAACATTCTACATAACAAATAGTGACGCTAATCTGACAGACGATGAATTGGCAATATGGAAAATGAACTTCCTCGGCCTGGCAACCGACGAATACAGGCGAATAAAGAGGATATTTGAATTTCGATCCTATGGGGGCAGTGACGTTCTGATACATGCGGGCACGGAAAATGCGTTCCTGTACTTCGTAACCTCGGGACAGCTTCGTGTCGAAAGGGATAATGAGGAAATAGGGAAACTCACCCAAGGTGATATCGTCGGTGAAATGTCCTTTTTAACGGATTCCCGAGCAAATGCGGATGTCATAGCAGTTGAAGAAACGACCTGCATCGTAATTGATAAATCTAAACTTAGATCACTCATGATAAAGCACCCGTCATTCCACTTATCCATGACGAATTTATTTAATATCAATCTGATGAAGAAACTTGCTTAAAAATTCGAGATCAGGTTCCGTTTTTCTACAAATCTCACAAGCCTATAAAGCCGTGGCGAATGACGGGGCTTAGCCGGCGGCACGCTCCTGGCTTGAGGTTTTGTTGAATTGTTCGCTGCAGCATTTGGAGAAATGGGAGTGAGGGGACGCTCTCCGTCCCAATATGGATTAATTTTCTATCTTCGTCATTCGGCTGGCAAATCAATTAATGCGCAAAGTCTATAGACACAAGTTCGACGCGCAGATTTTCCTTATCCTTATTATTCGATACCAATTCGCTGTCGTCGGGTGCGGACCTAAAAACGATCGGTCCCTCCTTTTGGTATGGTTTAAATTCCCAATCGATATCGATGGTCGATGGAATAAAACCGTTCTTTAAATTAGATAAAGTTCGTCGTATAGGCCACAAAATTGCGCCGGATGTTTGCTAATTGGTTGCTAAGTAAAAAAAGAGGCCATGAGGAAAAGCAGGTATGCCCTTTACCATATTGAAAATTAAGGAAAAAGTGGTGCCCAGGGACAGATTTGAACTGCCGACACGCGGATTTTCAGTCCGCTGCTCTACCAACTGAGCTACCTGGGCATCCGGGGCAAGGAACCCGGTGGGCGACGAACGCCCGTAGACGTTGGGGTTCATAGTGGAATTTGAATTATCTGTCCAGCGCCAGGGCGCTGAAGGCGCGGTGGCCTGCACGCTTGTCATCAGGCCATGGTGGGGAATTCCTTCAATCACCCTTCAAGCCGGGTCTTTGCGGTAGAGATGATAACGGCCCGCCTCCACGCCGTCAGGCAGGGCGACCGCCCCACAGCCGGGAATGTCCAGGGCCTGGTCGGCGGCGACCACGGCGCCTGGCGCCAGCAAAGGCGCCAGCGCGGGGCCGACGAAGGCGGCAAGTGCTGCGGTCAGCGCCGCATCACCACTGCCAATATCGCAATGAGCCAAAACCGCCCGCGCCCCTATGCGGGCCAGGGCGCCGGGCAAACTGTCCTTAAAATCACCCTCCAGCAGATGCCGGGCATCGGGCACGCAATCGGGGTGCGCGGCAACCTTGCGTTCAAAAATAAAGATCTCGCGCCCAGGCAGGCGGTCGCGCAAATGATCAAAGGTACGGCCATTGCCCAATCCCAGTTCCAACACCGGGCCTGCCGCCACGCCAATCTCACCCACCGCCCAATCGAGGCAGGTCCGCTGCGCCTGCAGGCGGCGGATAGCGCTGTCCAGGCGGCTCAAGACCGGCACCATACCATCGACGGCGCGGCGCTAAAGTCATTCTGCGTGATCAAGCGTCGCCAGTCTCCAGCGCCCGAAGCCGGCGGTTGGCCTCGGTCAATTGCAGGTTGGATTGTTCCTGCCGCCGCGCCAGCTCGCGCATGATTTCAACCGCCATGGTGGGGAATTCATTCACCAGACGAAAAAACAGATCCTTGCTGATCCGCAGAGTATCCAGTTTCGAGGTCGCCGTAATGGTCGCGGTGCGGGGCACATCGCACAGAATGGCGATTTCACCCACGAAGGCATTACGCCCAATCTGGGCCACGGTCAGGTGTGCACCATCGGGCCCCTCGATCACCACGTCCGCCGAGCCCTCGACGACCAGGTAGGCGGCATCACCCATGTCGCCCTGACGAAACAGGCTTTGCCCCTCCTGGAAGGCTAGGCGCTCAGAAGTGAAGGCCAATAATTTCAGCTTGGAAGGTTCTATATTGGCAAAAAGCGGAATACTGCGCAGCAGTTCAACTTCTTCATTCAGGCTCATGACCGACCTCCGCCCCTTAATCGAGACACTCTAGGGCATTTCCATTCTAGAAATGCGCAGACCTTTAGGATTAGGGAAACCTTTACAATCACTTAGGATAGCTTTGCGAGTCTCATTGACTCGGAATTGCGCCATCCTACTCCGATGCCAATAGTTCCTTGACATGCTCATTACTCCCACTCAAATCGGCAAATACGCCGCGCTCCATCAAGCGGCCCTGACGTATGACTAGAACTTCATCGAAACCGGCCGCCATGCTGGCCCGTTGCACGGACCAGATTAGGCAGCGCCCTTCGAAATCGGCCAGCAAAGCCTCCATTATCCCGGCCTGAGTAGCGGAGTCCAGGGACATGGTGGATTCCGACAAAATCAAAATATCAGGGCGCTTCAACACGGCCCGGGCCAACGCCAGTTTTTGCCGCTGCGCCGTGGACAGTCGGGAACCGGCAATGCCCACGTCGAAAGTCAAACCAACCTCGGCCACGATTTCGTGCAGGCCCAGACCCGCGATGACTTCGGAAATCAGCGCGCCGACCAGACCCGCCGCCCGGGCCTGGCCATAGGCCACCTTGCCGAACAGGATGTTGTCCTGGATATTTGCGGCGGCGTTATATTTTTCCACATCAAAGAATTTCACCGAGTCGCGCAACTCTTCAGGCAAATTGGCGGCGAAATAGCGCCGTGCCTCAAGAATTTTGCTCTGCAGGCTATCATCCACCAAGCCAAGGCGATGACGGGCTGGAATGAGTTTAAACGGCAAGGACATCAACTGCGCCTGGTCCTCGTCGGGCAAAGCTGCCAGATTAGCCCGGTCACTGCGTTGCAGCAGGGCCTGGATATCGGGCAGATCGTCGGCAGAAATAAAACTGAACTGTTGAAACAGTTCGTGGTCAGGCGGCAGGTCGGCGAACAATTCGACCATCGTCGAGGCTACCTGGAAGCCGACCGCCAAGAACTGCTCGGTCAGGCCAACCTGTGCCAGAACGTCCAGCACATAGGGATGCTCGGCCAGATGCTCCACGTCGAAGGCGCGGCCAACCGGATTGCCAAACATTAGATTTTCGCCCACGGAGGCATTCAGGTTATAGGCGTCCGCGTCGAACCCTTCGACCAGGACCAACAGCGCCGGATCGGTGGCCATATGCTCCCGCAGACCCGCTCGGGCGCGCAGAATGGCGGCTGCCAAATCAGGCCGGTCCTGTGGATCAATGGTGCCGCGCAGGCCGAATTGATGGATCTCCTCATCCATGCCTATCA
>CAUZBE010000008.1:0-20876 GCA_963577885.1 Alphaproteobacteria bacterium | reverse complement strand
GCATGCGGGCCGCGATCATGGGGGTCGGCGGCGGCTTCATCATGGTCCCGGCGATGATTTACCTGTTGGGCATGCCGACGGCCATGGTCGTCGGCACGTCGTTGTTTCAGATTATATTCGTCACCGCCAACGTGACGTTCCTGCAAGCCTGGCAAAACCAGACCGTTGATGTTTTCCTGGCCTTGCTGCTGTTGACTGGCGGGGTCATCGGCGCCCAATTTGGCACCCGTGCCGGGGCCAAGCTGCCCGGCGAACATTTGCGCAGTATGCTGGCGCTGATCGTGCTGGGTGTTTGCTGCCGGCTGGCCTATGACTTGCTGGCCCGGCCGGATGATCTCTTCTCAATTGGCGCAATAGTAGGGCATGCCTGATGCGCCTAGGATTACGTATTCTATTTGCGATCATGCTTCTGGGCGTGGCCCGGCAGGCCCTGGCCCAAGCGGTGGTAGCGGATCTGTCGGATCATTTAATCGCGGTAACCACCGGCTTTGACGGCGCCGAATTGCTACTGTTCGGCGCCATAGAGGGCGAGGCAGCAGACGTGATCGTCGTCGTCCGCGGACCTACGGAAGATATTGTCGTCCGCCGCAAGGAGCGCATCGGTGGCATCTGGATTAATAATCACAAGCTTGTCTTCGGCGGCGTACCGGCATTTTATCACCTGGCCAGTACCCGGTCCCTGGATGCGGTCGCATCCGACCGTGCCCTAGCCCGCCATGGTATCGGCGTTGGTCACATACGCATTAACAATCCGGTGGGAGAAAATGGCGATCTGTCAACCTTTCGTGAAGCCTTGATCCGTAACAAACAGCGGCTAGGCCTGTATCCGGAGTCGACGGGACAGGTCACCCTGCTTGGCAACCGTTTGTTCCGCAGCGATATTTTCTTCCCCTCGAACGTGCCGACGGGCATCTACGATGTGACGGTCTATCTGTTGCGCAATGGCAAGGTTATCAACGCCCAAACGACACCGCTGGTGGTGTCGAAAATTGGCATGGGCGCGTGGGTTTTTGCTTTTGCCCACCGCCATTCGGCGCTTTACGGCGTTGCCGCCATAGCCATGGCGCTGTTCGCTGGCTGGTTCGCGGGCGCGGTGGCCAAGCGCACCTAGGCTATTCGCGTATGGCTGGAAGCGCGCGCCGTCCTCCGATAGGCTCCCGGTCCGTTGGTCATGGGGCCGGCACTATCAGGCAGGTGGTTGTGGCGTGGGCGTACAGCTTACCGGCGCGATCTTCCACCCTTGCCTGGGCCGTGGCCGTGCTGCGTCCCATGTGCATGGTCTCGGCAATGCAGCGCATCTCCCCACTATCGGCGGCCACGGCGCGAACATAATTGACTTTTAGTTCCAATGTAGTGTAGCGCGGTCCGGCAGGCAGGGCGGCGAGCACCGCGCTGCCGATCGCGGCATCGATCAGGGCGGCCAGCCAGCCCCCCTGGATCGAACCCACATCGTTTGTAAAATCTTCCCCAGGTTGGCCGGTATAGACGACCCGGCCCTTTGACACTTTGACCAGGGCCAGGCGCAGGGCAATTGTCACAGGTGAGGGCGGCACCTCGCCCCGGACCACGGCGGAAAGGTAATCTAGTCCCGATAATTCGCCCAGGCGGGCCCAACGGGCCGTGGGATCAGTCCAGGCATAATGTCGCTGGCGCTCGTCGTCGGCCATATATTCAGCCAGCCATGGTATGGCCATGGTTGAGGGGGCCGTGGCCTTGACCAAGCCCCGGCGCGGTACGGATGGCCTGCAGCACATAGGCCCGCGCTCGTTCTGCCGATGCCTCGATGGACAAGCCCTGAGCCAGGCCGCACGCCAGGGCCGAGGCCAGGGTGCAGCCGGTACCGTGGGTGTTGCGGCTTTCAATGCGGGGGGCGGAGAAGCGGCTGACCGTGACACCGGTCAGCAGCAGATCCACGACTTCGGCGCCGGGCAAATGACCACCTTTCATCAGCACGGCCTTGGGGCCTAGCGCCAGTAACTTGCGCCCCGCCGCGGCCATGGCGTCCTCGTCCGCGATGGTCATCTCCGCCAGGATTTCCGCCTCGGGCACATTTGGCATCAATACCGTAGCGCGCGGTATCAAGCCTTGGCGCAACATGGTACGGGTATCCTGGTCCAGTAACGAGGCACCGCCTTTGGCCACCATCACTGGATCAACCACCAGGGGCACATCGGGAGCGGCCCGCGCCAGGGCGGCAGTGACCGCTTGTAGGACATCGGTACGGTGCAACATGCCGGTTTTGATGGCATCGGCGCCGATGTCCGCCAACACCACCTCAATCTGCTGGGTGACGAAGGCGGGGGGGACTTCATGAACGCCATGGACGCCGTTGGTATTCTGCGCCGTCAGGGCGGTGATAGCCGTGGTGGCATAACCGCCCAGGGCGGTAACCGACTTTATATCGGCCTGAATACCTGCGCCGCCGCCCGAATCGGACCCGGCTATAATTAGCACCCTGCCTTGCATCAGGCCGTGACCGCCGCCGCCTCGATCATGTCGACCAGTTCATCGACCACGGAATGGATCAGGTCGCTATCATCGCCTTCCGCCATGACACGGATCAACGGCTCTGTACCCGAGGGCCGGATCAACAAACGCCCTTTATCGCCAAGGCGGCTGCGTTGGGCTCGAATAGCTTTGGAGACCCTTGGTGTATCCAGAGGCGAGGCGCCGCTATAATGAACATTTTTCAGCAATTGCGGGACGGCCTCGAAACGCTGGCAGACCTCGCTGACAGGTCGCCCCTCGGCCACCACCAGGGCCAGGATCTGCAACGCCGCGATCAGGCCGTCACCCGTGGTGCAGAAATCCGATATGATGATGTGGCCAGACTGTTCGCCGCCAACGTTGAAGCCGTGCTGTCGCATATGTTCCACCACGTAGCGGTCACCGACCTGGGCCCGTACCAATTCCAATCCCTTGGTCGCGAGATGCCGTTCCAGGCCCAGATTGGACATTACCGTGGCAACAATGCCGCCACCCTTCAGATCGCCGGTTTCAGCCCAATAGTCGCTTATGGCTGCCATCAATTGGTCGCCATCAATCAGTTGGCCGTTTTCATCGGCCACGATCAAGCGGTCCGCGTCACCGTCCAGGGCAATGCCCAGGTCGGCACCGTGGGCGACGACCTGTTCGCACATGTAATCGGTATGAACCGAGCCGCAATCCTGGTTGATGTTGAAGCCATCGGGGTCGACGCCGAGGGGGATGACCTCGGCCTCTAATTCCCATAACACGGTCGGGGCGACTTTGTAGGCGGCGCCGTTGGCGCAATCGACCACTATTTTCAGGCTATCCAGCCTGCGATCTGAGGGGAAGGTCGCCTTCACCGCCTCAATATAACGGCCGGGAGCATCATCCATGCGCATGGCGCGGCCAAGGGCTGCTGATTCGGCAAGCGAGCCGGACATATCCGACTGCATGCGCGCCTCGATCTCGGTCTCGATACGGTCCGATAATTTATAGCCATCGGGGCCGAACAATTTTATGCCGTTGTCGGTAAAATGATTGTGCGAGGCGGAAAGCACGACGCCTAAATCCGCGCGCAGGCTGCGGGTCAACATCGCCACCGCGGGCGTGGGCATGGGGCCAACCAGGATGACGTCCATGCCAACCGAAGTGAAGCCGGCGGTTAGAGCCGGCTCCAGCATATAGCCCGACAACCGGGTATCCTTGCCTACCACGACTCGATGCCGATGGTCCCCGCGGATGAATTGCAATCCAGCCGCCATGCCGGCGCGCACAGCGATTTCCGCGGTCATGGGCCAAATATTGGCCGTACCGCGAATGCCGTCGGTTCCGAAAAATTCGCGTCCCATACACCCCCCACTTACCGGCGGCATGTGCCGGCATCTTAAATCTAAAGATCATTGGCATCATAGCAAAGTGACCGGTAAATCGCCATCGTTTGGGCGGTTTCAGCCACGTCATGTACACGCAGAATAGCCGCCCCCTGCTGTGCCGCCCATAAGGCCGCTGCCAGGGAGCCCGACATTCGGTCCTCGGATCGGGCAGCGTCTGTCAAACTACCGATAAAGGATTTGTGCGATGCACCGACCAAGACCGAACAACCTAGCGCGTGGAAAGTCGCCATCTGGCGTAAAAGCCGGATGCTCTGCTCTGCATCCTTGGCAAACCCCAGGCCCGGATCAATCAGAAGCCGATCCCGGTCAATGCCAGCCGCGACGCAAGCCTCGACCCGCGCGGCCAGGTCGTCAAAAACATCCATGATTAGATCGTCATACCGGGTCATGGACTGCATGTCCGAAGGTTGTCCCCGACTATGCATCAATACCACGAATACTGCTTGCGCGCCGGTCAGTTTGGCAGCCCGCGCCAGGCTATCGGGTTCATGGCGCAACGCCGTAACATCATTGATCATGCGGGCGCCCGCCTTGACTGCCTGCTCCATCACCTCGGCCTTGCGGGTGTCGACTGATATCACCAGGCCTTCATGCGCCAAGACCTCAATCACCGGAATGACCCGCGCCAGCTCCTCTGCCACCGACACTGCCTCGGCGCCAGGGCGGGTGGATTCACCACCAATATCCAGGATTGCCGCGCCAGACGCGGCGAGTGCCCGGCCGCGGGCAATGGCGGCGTTGGGGTCAAGGTTCCGGCCGCCGTCGTAAAAACTGTCCGGGGTAACATTGACGATCCCCATGATCAGTGGTCTGGGGCGGCGGAGGTCGGCAATAGAGGGCCGTGGCGTGCCCAAACTTCGCAGCGGCCCTGGCGCGCGCCGTTGCGCTTCGTCGAGGCTCAATATTTCGGGCGCAATGCCCCGGCCAAACGACCGGCAGTGGCTGAAATATAACGGGCCGCCGGCGAAGGGCAGACCCGCACCGGATAGATTCAGGACTGGCGCGAGATGGAAGCCGGTCGCTGGATCAGGCCGCCGGGACAGAACTGGCCACCCACTTCAAGAGCCAGGTTGAGGCTCAGGTTCCATACTACCCGGACCTTCCGGCTTTTTCGGCTTGGCCGATGGCGGCACGGATGTCGCCGTGGTGGTATCCTCGGGGGGCTCGAACTCATTGGGGCGTTCAATGCTTTCGCCTCGCAGCAACTGACGAACTTCGTCACCGCTCAAGGTCTCGAATTCCAACAATGCCTTGGCGACCAAATGCAGTTTGTCCAGGTTTTCGGTCAGCACCTTGGTCGCCAACGTTTCTGCTTCTTCGGCGAAACGGCGGATTTCCTCATCGATGATTTTGGCCGTGGCGTCCGAGATATTTTTGGTCTGGGTAACCGAATGGCCGAGGAAGACTTCCTGTTCGTTGCCGGAATAGGCCAGCGGGCCCAGTTTTTCGCTCATGCCCCATTCAGTAACCATGCGCCGGGCCCACGAGGTCGCCTGTTGAATGTCTTGGCCGGCGCCAGTGGTCACGTTTTCCGCGCCATAGATTAGGGTTTCGGCAACCCGGCCACCAAAGGTCATGGCCAATCTAGCGCAGATTTCACTCTTTTTAAAACCGTATTTGTCGGTTTCCGGAAGATTCATGGTGAGCCCCAGGGCGCGGCCGCGGGGAATAATCGTCACCTTGTGCAAAGGGTCATTGCCCTTCACCAACAGGCCCACCAGGGCGTGTCCGCCCTCGTGATAGGCGGTGAGTTCCTTTTCCTCCTCCGACATCACCATGGAGCGCCGTTCCGCCCCCATCATCACCTTGTCCTTGGCGTGTTCGAATTCTTCCATGGTGACGACGCGCCGGTTCCTCCGGGCCGCCAGCAGGGCCGCCTCGTTCACCAGGTTGGCTAAATCGGCGCCGGAAAATCCCGGCGTGCCACGGGCGATGGTGCGGGAGTCCACATCAGGCGCCATGGGAACCTTGCGCATATGCACTTTCAAGATTTTATCCCGGCCAACAATATCCGGGTTGGGCACGACCACCTGCCGGTCAAACCGGCCTGGCCGCAGTAACGCGGGGTCCAATACGTCGGGGCGGTTGGTGGCGGCGATCAGGATGACACCTTCATTGGCCTCGAACCCGTCCATTTCCACCAGCAACTGATTTAATGTCTGTTCACGTTCGTCGTTGCCGCCGCCCAGGCCGGCGCCGCGATGGCGCCCGACGGCGTCAATTTCGTCGATAAAGATGATGCAGGGCGCGTTCTTCTTTGCCTGTTCGAACATGTCCCGTACGCGGGAGGCGCCGACACCGACGAACATTTCAACAAAGTCGGAACCGGAAATTGTGAAGAAGGGCACATTCGCCTCGCCTGCGATCGCCCGCGCTAACAAGGTCTTGCCGGTGCCGGGGGGGCCCACCAGAAGGGCGCCCTTGGGAATGCGGCCACCGAGGCGCTGAAATTTTTGCGGATCCTTCAGAAACTCGACAATCTCTTCCAACTCTTCCTTGGCTTCGTCAATGCCAGCCACCTCATCGAAGGTAACCCGGCCCTGGCGTTCAGTCAGCAGCCGGGCTTTCGATTTGCCGAAGCCCATGGCTTTGCCGCCGCCCGACTGCATTTGACGCATGAAGAATATCCAGACGCCGATCAACAGCAGCATGGGGAACCAGTTCAACAATATGGCCAACAGGGTCGGCGTACCTTCTTCGTCCGGCGCGGCCGAAATCGTCACGCCTTGCTGGTTCAGTTTGCGGATTAGATCCGGATCGTTGGGGGCATAGGAATTGAAGTCCGTGCCGCCGCTGTAATGGCCGCTAATCGTGTTGCCCTGAATGGTGACGTCACGGATCTGACCAGCTTCAACTTCGGAGAGGAATTGGGAATAGGCTAAAATGGTTTCGGATTCCCGCGTGCTGGGTCCTTTAAACAAATTAAATAGTGCTAGAACCAATAGGGCGATAATCACCCAAAGGGCAATATTGCGGCTAAAATTGCTCACGTTGCGTCCTTCTCCCGCGGCTTCTCTAACGGCCCCTTACTCACATTCCTAAGTCAAAAGGGATAAACTCATTACACCATTCTAACCGGTTACCATAAAGATAATGCCAAGGCGCCGTCAAACAAGTACCATGGCATCGGGTTGCAGGGGGCGTGGCGGCAAAAAGCGAGTTGTAAAACGAATTTTTTGCAGCTCTTTTAGACCCAGATCATCGGGCGCCAAGTTCAAATACGGCACCGCCAGCACCTGATCATCATACCATAACGCCGGCAAACTGTGATGCACGGGTGCCGGAGGATGAATTCGGGCCCGTTTGCGGACCTGCCGCCAGCCGTTCTGCCCCAGGGCGCCAACTGATAACGCCGTGGCCCGTTGCCCCGTCACGGCCCAATCGAAGCGGTCCCAACGGCCACTTTTTTCGAATCCCACGGCCACACGCGCCGGCAACCGGCCGGCTTCCCGGCAAATGAGCAGGCCGTAGGCGCGCGGCAGCACACGGCTGCCGGCCAAGGTGCGTCCGCTGGCCAGGCCATGCTGCTGCAGGTCTTGGCACAGCCGCCAGACGCGGTCGCGGCGCGCGCGAAACATGCCGCCGCCAATACAGCGTAAAATATCCGCCAGAAGCGGCGCCAACAGGGCCTGGTTCTGGCCCAGGCAGGGCGCTGGATCAAACTGGCAGAAACCGGCGGGATGCAGACGCACCGTGCGGGCCGCCAGATCGGCAAGGGCGCCGCGCAGTTGCCGCCGTGCGTCGGCCGCCTTGCTGGCCAGCTTAAGCAGCGGCGCCGTCCCGCCCATTGCGCCCGCCCCACCGTCACCATGGGCAAGCAGGCGCCGGACCCGAACCCGGGCAAAGCGGTCTTCCTGGTTCGAGGGATCTTCCAGCCACGGTTGCCCATGGGCATCCAGGGTCGCAATCAGCCCGGTCCTGCTCTGTTCCAGCAGGGGTCGCAATAGGCGCACGCCGGGCAGGGCGCGGACTGCGGGAATACCCGCCAGGCCCTCGATACCGCTGCCATGTTCTAGACGCAATAACAGGGTTTCCGCCTGGTCATCACAGTGATGAGCGGTTAACAGATGCAGGATGCTCCGCCCCCGGCACCATCGCCCCAGTAAATCATAGCGGGCCTGGCGGGCCGCCGCCTGAATGCCATTATCCGGCTTGGCGCCATGCCAACGCAGTGTTTGATGCCGGATGCCGCGCCCGCTCAGCCAGATATGCACCTGGCGAGCTTCTGCGGCCGCTTCACGGCGCAGGCCATGATCAACGGTCAGGGCCGTGATGGCGCCGCCCCGTTGCCGGGCCCAGGCATGGCTCAACAAGGCCAAGGCCATGCTATCTGCGCCGCCCGATACGGCCACTGCCAGGTTAGGTGCTTCTTCGAACGGCCCCAATGGCCGCATCATGGTCGCGAATTCCTCTTTGCTGATAGCCGGCATGTTTGCTGGAATCCTCCAGCTGGCGGCAAGATTCGCCTGGCGGTTCGGAAACCAGCCTAGCTGCAGCCCCCAGCTTTCATTTCCTGTTGCATCCGCTTGCGCACGTTCGCCTGCAGATTTGGGTAGAGTTTCTGCATTTCCAGATAGGTCGCGCAGGCCTCTTCCTTTTGCCCCATTTTGTGTAAGGTGATGCCCAGCTTCAACATCGAAGCCGGCGCCTTTCTACTATTGGGATAGCGTTCCAGTCCAAACAAGAAGCTCTGCGCCGCCTCGTTTAATTTGCTGCGGGTGTAATAGGTTTCGCCCAGCCAGTATTGCGCGTTTCCGGCCATGGCATCATCGCCATGTTGGGCGAGAAATTCCTTAAAGGCTGCCTCGGCTTCATCGAGACGCATTTTTAAAAGCAGGGAATAGGCGTAATTATAACGTTCCATCACGCTACCTTTGGGCAGAGCCGGTAGCGGCGCCGAGGGCTCAACGGCCGGCTGCTTTCCCAACCCCGGGGCCAAGCCGGGCGCTTTTCCGGCTTCTGTTTCGCCCGTGGCGTCACTAGCTTTTGCGCCGGACCGCGGCGCATTGGTAAGCCGGCGTTCGATCTCGGTCAAACGAAATTCAACATCGCTAACCAACCCATCCAGCCGCTTCAACATGGTTTGCATGCCGTGGCGCACTTCCTCCAGCTGCCCAGTCAGGCCGCGCATTTCGCTTTCCAGATTGCTCATGCGAATTTCCGCATTCGCCAATTGACCGGGGTCCGACCCGGCGCCCGCGGGCCCTGCCACGCCCTGTTTCGGGGCTCCGCGTTTTTGCCCACGGTAATAGTCTTTCTCCAGCGTGAGAAGATCCCGTTGCAGCCGCTCGATCCGCTGAGTCAGGGTTTGCAAATCGGCATTTTGCGCCAATGCCGGCTCTGGTGTGGCCAACAACACCGCCAGCAAAAGGGCCAAACCAATGGACGCCATCCAAGTCATGGCCGGTCCGCAATTGAAAGCTTGGCGAATGCGCTGCATTTATCCTTACTCCGGCCTTCCACGCCGATATGCCCGGCAATTATCATGGTGCCGTTTTTTAGTACCGGAATATGGCAAAAATATAGCCATTGGCACCACCCGTCGGACCGCTACGCTGGGAAAAAAGTTTCGGGCCCGCCCCAATCGCCACTTTGGCGCCTACAGGCGAGCCCGGAAAACCTTTTAACATCCCTGCCTAGCAGGCCGGTCGAAGACTAATTGACAATCAGCATGTCGCGCCGGTTTTGAGTATAGCACGCTTCATTGCTGCTAACACAAAGGGGCCGTTCCTTGCCGTAGGAGATGTTCCCAACGCGATCGGCGTTGATGCCCAGGGCGATCAGATATTTTCGCGCCGAATCCGCTCTCCGCTCGCCCAGGCCCAGGTTATACTCCCGCGTGCCCCGCTCATCACAATGGCCTTCGATGGTGACCGTCACCGCCGGGTATTGCTTCAACCACATAGCCCAGCGTTCGACGATACGCCGGTCTCCAGTGCGCAAGTTGGATTTGTCGTAGTCAAAGTGAATTTGACCGCCGACGTTGAGCACTAAATCCTCTTGCGAACCGGGAACCGGACCGCTCGGCTTTTGCGAACCGGGAACCGCCTTGCTTTCCATCGTGGCTTTCGCCGGAGCCGACGCTTGACTTGCGGTTCCCGCGCCCGAGGTATCAGCCTTTTCCTCAACCGGCGTTTCACACGCTGCGACCAAAAGAATGGTCGCAGCTAGACACGCCGCCTTCAATGCAAATTTCTCAAAGACCATAGAGACCACTCCTTATTCCCTCATTTCGGCGTTCATGTATTTCGGCGTTCATGTATTTCGGTGATCACGGCAATTATTAGGCAAATTATGCCGCTAACATAGTTCTGCTTCGCCAACCTAATCACGTTCCGCAGGCAGTTCAGGTATTCGCAAACAAACCTTGGCGGTTAATATTTCAATCTACAAACCAGCGAGCCAGACATACATGGGCTCCATTAGTTTAACAACAGCCTAACCCTAAAAATAACCCATGACACGTATCAACCGGCCCTTTCATTTAACGGGGCCGGGCGGCTAATTGTGCAGCGGCTTTTTATGATGCAACCCTCACGAAAACTCCAACATAAACATTAACCATGACTCATCAATGATTCAAGGGGCTTAGAGGCGACCATGCCGGGTCGGACGCGTCGATGGGGGTGATCATCTCGCGTTCGTTATAACCTGTCAGATCAACCGACCATAGGCGCGTGCGTCCGTTACTTATCCCTTTACGGGCCGGTTTTTGGCGGAAAAACATCAAAACACGGCCATTTGGGGCCCAGGTCGGCCCTTCATCCAGGAAACTTTCGGACAGCAACCTTTCGCCGCTGCCATCGGATCGCATCACGCCAATAAAAAATTTACCCCGGTGCATTTTTGTGAAGGCGACCAGATCGCCGCGCGGCGACCAAACCGGTGTGGCGTAACGTCCCTTGCCGAAAGAAATGCGTTTGACCCCGGTGCCGTCAGCCTTCATCACGTAAAGTTGCTGGCTGCCGCCGCGGTCCGAATTGAAAACTACATTTTCGCCGTCCGGCGAGAAACAGGGTGACGTATCGATGGCCGGTCCATTGGTCATTTGATTGATGGCCCGGGTGCGTAAATCCATGGCGTAGATATCGGACTTGCCGCCCCGCGCCATGCTCATGATTACCCGGTTGCCGTCGGGCGAGAAACGCGGTGCATAGGTCATGCCGGGAAACTCGCCCAGGACCTCCTGCCGCCCGGTATCGATGTTGTAGAGGTAAACCCGTGGCGTATCGCGGTAATAGGACAGATAGGTGATTTCCTGGCGCGAAGGAGAAAACCGCGGTGTCAGCACCAGATAGCTGCCGTCGGTCAAAAACCTGTGCCCATCGCCGTCCTGATCCATGATCGCCAGGCGTTTGACGCGCCGGTCGCGGGGACCGTTTTCCGCGACATAGACGATCCTGGTATCGAAATAACCCGCTTCGCCGGTCAGGCGTTTATAGACGGCATCGGAAATGACATGGGCGATCCGCCGCCAGTTACCTGGTGTGCTGAAATAGACCAAACCGGTCATCTGTTCGCCCGCCAAGACGTCCCAAAGGCGAAACTCTACGCGCAGCCGGCCATCGCTTTCAACGCCCACCTTGCCCGAGACAAGGGCCTGGGCGTTCAACACCCGCCAATCGGCAAATCGCGGCCGGGCCTGTAGCGATTCGGGATCTTGAATAAACGCTTTCGGGTCCAGATGTTTGAATAGACCAGAACGGTCCAGATTGGCGGTAATGACCTGGGCGATGCGTTGACCCTGCTCTGCCGCGGCAGCGTCGGCGCCGTAAAAGCTTGGTATCGCCACTGGCATGGGGTCCACGTTGCCTTTGGTAATATCGATCTCTAACGCTGCCCAGGCCGCGCGCGGCGTCCAAGCCAGGCACGGCAAAATCAAGAGCAGGCCGAAGAAAATTAATTGTCGGGGTACAGAGACGGTCCACATGGCAATTTTTCCTAGTTGCTCGGCGACCTCATCCACCCAGCATCTCGCGGGGATTGAAGGTCAGTGTCAATTCGCGCCAGCGGGAATATTTGTCCGCCGGCAGGTTTTTCAATGGCGCACATTTTAGGACAGCGCGCCGGGCGCTCTCCGCCGCCGCTCGATAGAACGGATCGTCGGACTGGTCCGCACCGATGATTTCCGGTGCCTTGGCCAAGGAGCCGTCCGAATTTAAGAATACCTTGATCCGGACGATCAGATTTTCCGCATCCCGGGCGCCGGCCGGAACAGACCAGCATTGCTGGATCTGATGGCGGATAGCGTCGATTATGCCGGCGATGGGCGCACGGATATGCGTCCGGGCCGGGCTTGGCGGGATGGGCGGTGGCTTGGCCGTCAGGGTCTTGGTGGTCATACTTCCGGGGGCGGTCTGCTTCTTTCTCTGGTCCTTGTCCAGCAGCGCGGCAATGCGGTCGGCGTTGAATTGCTGGCGCGGGCGTTTTGGCTTTGCCTGGGGGCGGGGTAATGTCCGGAACGCCTCTGGCGGTTCCGCCAAAGCTAATATTTTCGGCGACTTGGGTATTTCGACAGACTTTTTCGGCGCCTTCGGCATAGGCATGACCACCGCGGCAGGTTTCAGTTTCGGCGCTGGCGGCGTCGGTTTTTCGGCTTTCGGCTCGGGCATGACCACCGCGGCAGGTTTCAGTTTCGGCGCCGGCGGCGTCGGTTTTTCGGCTTTCGGCTCGGGCAGTTTTTGTGTCACCGTCTTTTCCGCCACGGTAACCAGTTCGACGATGACCGGTTGTTCCATTACCACTGGCGAATCTAGTAAATCGGGCAGCCCATATATGGCCACCACCATCACGCCCGCATGCAACAGGGTTGATATGGCAATGCCGTTGCGCAAGGCCCGGCACCGCTACTTCGCCGCCCGGGCTGCTTTTGCAGGCCGGGGGACTTCCGTGACCAAGGCGACTTTTTTAAAGCCGGCCGCGTTGAGGCTGCCCATTACCGCCATCACCGCGCCGTAATCCACCGCCTTGTCGCCGCGCACGTAGATCCGCCGCGAGGTTAGATTTTTCGAGATTGCTGACAACCGGGCCGTCAATTCCGACGGCGCCACCAGCGTCTCCTGCAGGAAAATCTCGCCCTTGGCGTTGACCGAGATGGTCAGTGGTTCTTCATTACCCTG
This sequence comes from Alphaproteobacteria bacterium, assembly GCA_963577885.1. Classification (GTDB taxonomy): domain Bacteria; phylum Pseudomonadota; class Alphaproteobacteria. The sequence continues at coordinate 7,894 of CAUZBE010000008.1, read as the reverse complement.
CAGGTTGGAGGCGGAGGCCTCGGGCAGATCGATAGGCACGCCCATGGTCAACAGGGGCGCGGTGATCATAAAGACCACCAGCAACACCAACATCACATCCACGAAGGGCGTCACGTTAATTTCCGACATGGTGCTATAGCGCCCCGGCAGGCGGCCAAGCCTTGACGAATGTTGCATTGCGCCGGCCATTATTTCTGCCCCTCATCCAGTTGCCGTGAGAGAATGGCGGAAAACTCGCCCACGAACCCTTCTAGGCGAACGGTGTAGCGTCCTAGGTCGGTGGAGAACTTGTTATAGGCGACCACTGCCGGGATCGCCGCGATCAGCCCTAGGGCCGTCGCGAACAGGGCTTCTGCGATGCCGGGCGCAACCACGGCCAGGTTAGTGTTCTTGGTCAAGGCGATGGCCTGAAAGGAATTCATGATACCCCAGACCGTGCCGAACAATCCAACAAAGGGCGCGGTAGATCCGACCGTAGCAAGGAAGCCCATGTAGCGTTCCAACCTTTCTACCTCGCGGGTCAAGGTGATGTGCATGACTTGCACGGTCCGATCCTTGATCCCGGCGCGTAGAGAATCTTCGCCCGCCAATCCCTTTGAGGTCGAGCGCCGCCATTCCCGCATGGCCGAAACGAACAGCAATTCCATTGGGTGGTCCGGTCGCGTGCCGATCCGGTCAAACAGATCTTCCAGACTGCCCCCGGACCAAAAGGAATCCTCGAAATCATCGGCTTGGGTGCGGAGGCGGCGAAAGCGGATGCCTTTTTCGAAAATGATCGCCCAGCACCAGATCGAGGCCAGCACCAACACCATCATGACCACCTTGACCAGAATATCCGCCTTGAGGAATAAGGCCCAAAGGGAAAAGTCGGTGGCGGCAACGGAACCGGCAAGGGCGACGGCATCAACGGCTTGGTTTTCCATTCATATGCTTTCTGACTTTGGATAAACAAATTTTGACAGCGCCGCGCGCACCACTGATGGCAGGCGCCGGGGCCGGCCGTTGGGGCCAATACAGGCAAGCCGCACCAAGGCGCGCGCTAGGGCCTCTTCGCCGCGGTGGATGTCCTGTGCCAGGTCCATGCTGGCCCCGCCCAATTTTTTAATCTGGGTCCGCACCTGGATGTCGTCGTCCAGGCGGGCGGGTTGCAGATAGTCAATCTCGCAGCGCCGCACCGGAAAGACCACGCCGTCACCGGCCAGCAATGCCGCCTGGTCAATCCCGGCCCCGCGCACTAGATCGCTACGGGCCCGTTCCAGAAACCGCAGGTAATTGGCGTAATAAACAATGCCAGCCGCATCGGTATCTTCCCAATAGATCCGGACCGGAAAACAATGGGGTTCAGACATCGCCAGGTCCCGCATCATCGTCTTCGCCATTGTTATCATCGGAGCCCGGGGGCAGCAATTCAATCTGCGCCATCCGCGCCGGCGTTGGCTTCGGCGCCACCAGACCCAGATGTTCATATCCGAGACGGGTTAAAACCCGGCCCCTCGGGGTTCGCTGCAACAGGGCCTGTTGAATGAGGTAAGGCTCGATAATGTCCTCAATCGCATCGCGTTGCTCGGACAGGGAGGCGGCGATGGTCTCCACCCCGACTGGGCCGCCCTCAAAATCCTTGGCTATACAGTTGAGATAGCGGCGATCCATGGCGTCCAGACCGCGCTGATCCACTTCCAGACGGTTCAGGGCCGCGTCCGCCTTCACGGCGTCGATCCGGTCAGCCCCGGCCACGGTGGCAAAGTCCCGCACCCGGCGCAACAGCCGCACCGCGACCCGCGGGGTGCCCCGCGAACGCTTGGCTATCTCTAAGGCGCCGTCATCCGTCAAATCCAAACCCAGTAGCCCGGCGGCGCGGGTGACAATCTGTTCCAGTTCCGCCACTTCGTAAAATTGCAGGCGGATGGGGATGCCGAAACGTTCGCGCAAAGGATTGGTGATCAGGCCGGAGCGTGTGGTCGCGCCGACCAGGGTAAAGGGCGGCAGATCTATCCGCACGGTGCGGGCGGCCGGCCCTTCACCGATGACCAGATCTAATTGAAAATCTTCCATAGCTGGGTAGAGCACTTCCTCCACCACCGGGCTTAGCCGATGAATTTCATCGATAAAAAGCACATCATTGGCTTCTAGATGGGTCAGAATTGCGGCCAGATCACCGGCCTTGGCGATGACTGGGCCGGACGTAGCGCGGAATGATACGCCCAGCTCCCGGGCTACGATCTGGGCCAGTGTGGTCTTGCCTAAACCGGGCGGGCCGTGGAAAAGCACATGATCGAGAGCTTCACCGCGCTGGCGGGCCGCCTCTATAAAAATACGCAGATTTTCCTTTTCTGCCCGCTGGCCGACGAACTCGGCCAGGCCCTGGGGGCGCAGGCCCACGTCGGGACCGTCTTCGCGGACCGTCTGCCCCGCGACCAGGCGTTCCGGCGTGCCCGGTTCGCTTGTCGATCCGCTCATCGTTCCATTCGCCGTCTCGTTCACCGTTCCAATCATTGCGCCAAATGCCTCAGGCTATCGCGGATCAGCGCCTGTAACTCCACGGCCTGCCCCAGCCCGGCCACCGCCGATTGCACCGCGCGATGGGCCTCCGCCGGGCGATACCCCAGATTGACCAAGGCAGAGATGGCATCCGTCGCGGGCCCCTGGGCGGCGCTTGCGGACTCGGCGCCAGCTACCGCGGCACCTGACCCCAGGGCCAGATTGCCTACCTTATCTTTCAATTCGGTTACGATCCGGCCGCCTAATTTTGGCCCGATCCCGGGGCCCCGGGTTAACACCGCCTTGTCCTGGACCAACACGGCCTGGGTCAATTCGCCAGGCGCTAAGGTGGACAAGATGCCAAGCGCGACCTTGGCGCCAACGCCCTGTACGCCCAACAAAAGTTTGAACCAATCCCGCTCGGCACTCTCCGCGAAACCATAAAGATGAATATGATCCTCGCGCACATGGGTTTGGATCAACAACGAAACCACCGCGCCTACGCCACCGGTCTTGTCAAGGCTGGTCAGGGTGCGGCCGGAACAGAAAACTAGATAACCGACTCCGCCCACATCGATGATGCAGCTATTTTCGCCGCTCTCATCCAGGCGGCCCGACAACTTGGCGATCATGCGCCTACCTTTCGCCTCAACCTACCGTTGGTCCCGGCAGCTTGAGCGATAATTTGCCGGTTGCGCCGCAAATGGGCATGGCAGATTGCCACCGCCAGAGCATCCGCGGCATCGCCAATCACCGCCCCGGCTGTGGGCAATAATGTTGTTACCATCATGGCCACCTGGGCCTTTTGCGCATGACCGGTGCCGACCACCGATTTCTTGATCAAATTAGGGGAATATTCCGCCACCGGGATGCTGGCCATGGCCGGTGCCAAAAGCAGAACGCCGCGGGCCTGGCCCAGCTTCAGGGTCGAAGTAGGGTTCTTATTGACGAAGGTTTCCTCTACCGCCGCCTCCACCGGTTGCCATTGCACCAGCAAATCGGTCAAGCCCTGGTATAATTGGCGCAGGCGTTCGGCCAACGGTAATTTCGGATCCGAGACAATGACCCCATGGCCCAAATGGCTCAACCGGCTACCCTCCATTGCCAGCACGCCCCAGCCGGTGCGCTGCAAGCCCGGGTCAATACCAATTAGGCGCATGCCAGTGCCGCCACTCACCCTAACTATTAAGCTTTTGCATGATGTCGTCGGACACTTCGAAGTTGGCCGAGACCTGTTGCACATCGTCGCTATCGTCCAGGGCCTCCAACAATTTGAATAGGGTCGATGCTCCGTCCTCATCCAAGGGTATGGAATTTTGCGGGCGCCAGTTCAGCCGCGCTGCCTTGGGGTCGCCAAATTTATCTTCCAGGGCCTTGGCGACTTCATGCAAATTTTCCGAGGCGCAGATGATGTCGTGGCCATCGTCGTGACTTTCCACGTCGTTGGCCCCGGCTTCGACCGCCGCCTCGAACATGGTATCTGTATCCGCCACCCCCGCTCCGTATTCGATCATCCCGACCCGGTTAAATTGATAGGAGACGCTGCCCGTCTCGCCTAGATTGCCGCCGAATTTGGTGAAAGCAGAACGGACTTCCGAGGCCGTGCGGTTGCGGTTGTCGGTCAAGGCCTCGACAATCATGCAAACGCCGCCCGGGCCGAAGCCTTCGTAGCGGATCTCTTCGAAATTATCGCCTTCGCCGGACTGGCTGGCCCGTTTCACCGCCCGATCCACGTTGTCCTTAGGCATGTTGGCGGCGCGCGCCGCCTGGATGGCCGAGCGCAGGCGCGGGTTCATCTCCGGGTCCGGGAGACCGACGCGCGCGGCGACGGTGATTTCGCGAATCAGTCGGGTGAAGATTTTTGACCGCTTGGCATCCTGAGCACCTTTGCGGTGCATGATATTCTTGAACTGTGAATGGCCTGCCATGATCGCCTAATCGCCCCCTCGTGCGCGCTGCGTGTCTCTAATTCCCGCTATCTGTCGTCCGTCGTCGCCTATTTTCGCCAGCCAGCGGCCAGGCATGAGAATCGCGCGAAATTCTACCAGATATTGTGCTTAAGCGCAGCACATACCCATAAATGGTCAATATGGCAAGAATGGGGCGACATGCCGTGAAATTCTAAATACGCGGCAAATCGCAAGATCTTTTTAATAGTGTCAGCGCAGCATAGTAAAACGCATTGCCGCCACCGCAGCGAACGGAGATTTCACCATGTCGACGCCTGAAACGCTAGACCGCTTTGCACCGCCGTTAAGCAGCGATCGAAAGGAAGCGGCCGCGGCCACGGCCCAGGCCGGTATCTTCGCCCTCAATGTTACCTTGTCGATTGTCGAGGCGCCAACCAAGCATTTGACCGCCGCGAGGCGGTTGCACTTTGTTGCCGACCGCTGCACCAAGCTGACCACACAGTTAATCGAACAGGCCGGCGAGAGCCAAGAGCCGTCGCCTGAAGCTGTCCGATAAAGCTGGACGCGAATTCCAGGCGCGCCTTGTCATGGATCAAATCCAATTAGGGTATTATGAAACTATAAGGGCCAGGCAGGGGCCAGGCGCCCACCCTGCCGCAAGGGCGCAAGATAGGTCGCCAAGCCCGTATTGTCATCGATTTCCAGATAGATCCCGCAGGCCGTTGCCTCGCCACTGGCCGGGGCTAAACGATCACCGGGCATTTTTCGGGTAAAGCGGCGGATCGGCTCCGCCTTTTCCATGCCGATTACCGAATCGTAGTCACCGCACATGCCCACATCGCTCATATAAGCTGTGCCACCGGGCAGGATCTGGCCGTCGGCCGTGGGCACATGGGTATGGGTGCCGAACACACAGCTGACCTGGCCATCAAGGTAATGGCCAATGGCTGTTTTTTCTGAAGTAGCCTCGGCATGCATGTCGACAAAAATAGCGTTCACACTGCCGCCCAGGGCATGGGATTTCAACGCGGCGGCGGCGGCGGCGAAAGGGTCGTCCAGGGGGTCCATGAAAATCCGCCCCAACACCTGTATGACCAGAATACGGCGGCCGCCGGGGACTTCGAAAACGTTGGCCCCGCGCCCGGGCGTTCCGGTGGGAAGGTTAAGAGGGCGCAACAAACGGCTCTCTCCATCAATATGGGGTATGATCTCACGGGCATCCCAGGCGTGGTTGCCCAGGACTATAACGTCCGTTCCCGCTTCATAGAGCTGATCGCAGATCTTTGGCGTGATGCCGAAGCCATTGGCCGCGTTTTCGCCATTGACGATGACGAAATCCAAGGCCAAATCCCGGCGCCATTGCTGCAGGTTTTCCACTACGACCGTGCGCCCGGCGCGGCCAACTACATCTCCTAGATAAAGCAGTTTCACTCAATTACCCCTTAACAGGTTGGCGCGCGAATTGTTGCGCGCCACGTTCATTGACCAGCCAATCCAGCGGCTCGTCATTATCATCATAGGGCAGCGCCGCGGTGGCCTGCGCCGCATATCCTAAACCAACCGCCAGCAACCCCGGCACCGAATGGCGCAAGATCCGCAAGGTACGGTCATAGTAGCCGCCACCATAGCCCAGGCGAAAGCCCTGCCCATTATAGGCCAGAAATGGCGTGACCACGACCTCCGGCGTCACCGCGCCGGCGCCCGGCAGCGGTTCCAGGACGCCAAAAGAACTTTTGGCCAAAGCATCGCCCGGCTGCCAGATACGGAAACACAGGGTCTGTCCGGCCCCGATGACAACAGGCAAGGCCACCCGGTGCCCGGCCTTGATCAATGTGTGCAGCAAGGGCCGACTGTCGAATTCGTCCGCCAGGGGCCAATAGACGGATACCGCCAATCCTGAGGAACCCGAAGTATCTGGGGAATTTGGAGATCCGGTTGGGAGTGGGATAGCGGCCAAAAAATGTTCCGCCGCCTTGGCGCCCGCGCCGGTCCTGACCGAGGCAGGAACCGCTTGGCGCCGGACCCGGGCCTGTTGCCGCGCGGCGGCTTTCAAGGCCTGGGCTGGTAGTCCGTCCGCCTCTTCGGCCCCGTCCGCGTCGTCCGTTGTCATTTACCCCATCACAAATTTGATTGAACGATTATGCAGTCAACGTAATGTAGGGTCGAACGGGACCGCCAGAGCCGCCAAAATACCTTGTTCCGCTGTGGCCTGCTTACACAGGTGGGCGCCGCTATGACAAGACCACAATCTCACCAGAGGCAGCTCCCTTACTAACGGTATTGGCCCAGAGAACCGTTTTCCGTCGAACTCGGCAGAACCCGTCCGATGTCCCTATTTAAGCACTCTCCAGGCGCGCGGCAATATCTTCGATGCGTTCGGTCAATTTGGCCAGGTCCAACCCGGCCATGGGGGCGCCCTGTTTGTTGGCATCGCCGGCGTTCGCCGCGGGGTCATCGCCGTCCTTCAGGACGCCCAACTCCTCGCTGACTTCCAACAGTTCGTCGGCCACGAGCAGCGACGCCATTAGCAACAGGCGCGCCTCACCAACTTGGCCGACACTCTCTACCAGTCCGTCGACCTGGCGGTTGATATAGTCGGCAAGAAATTGCAGATGCTTTTCCTCGCCATCCTCGCAGGCGATCAGATAGTCCCGGCCGTTGACCTGTATATTGACTTGCCCCATCTCACTCGTCCAACAGCGCGTGTGCGGTCTCGATCGCATGATCCAGGCGGTTTGAAACCGCATCCATTGATCCTTGCAAGGCGGCGCCCTCGGCTCGGGCGTCGGCCAGTTCCTGGATCAGGTTGTCGCGCTCGGCGCGCAAGGCCGTCAGTTCCGAATCGAGGCCATTAATGTCCTGGCGTAGCCGGTCGACGTCCCCGGCCTGCGCCCCGCCGGGCCCGATCACCCGGCTCAAGGCCATTTCCAGCCGTTGCACGGCTGTCTCCAATCTTGTCTTCGCACCACTATTATCAGCCATGGTGGTTTCCGCCTTGTTTCCAAAAGACTTATGCAGGCGTGGTGGTTCCGATGTTCGGCGCATTATATGTACCAAATTTCCGAATCTGAATCCTACTAGATTCAAATAGTTAGTGGCCCGCCTGTCTCAGAAATTCATATTATGGATTTTTCGGGCAGGACACTAGAGAAATTACAGAATGAAAATGCTCTGGTCCCTTTTAGTGCAGGGTAAGGCGGGGCCCGCCGTCCGGTCAACCGGATGGTGCGTCCGCGGCCCCTTGCCGTACTGTTAGGTGGCTATTCGCGGTTGACCTTACACGGCAAGGAGCTATGTTGACCGGCGATGCGGGGATCAATCAATATTGTCCCAGCTACTCCGTCCACCAGGGTTGTTCAACCAGTTATCCGATGCAAAACTTTGCTGATATTGATTGCCTGCAACCGCAATTTCGAGACTCCGCATGACAACGACTGATAACGAGGTAGCGCCTGTCGCAGCCGCGCATGGCGAGATGGCGGACGCCATTCGCTTCCTGGCCGCGG
>CAUZBE010000007.1:0-22266 GCA_963577885.1 Alphaproteobacteria bacterium | reverse complement strand
AAATCCATAACACTCTCCCGCTCGCTTGATGTTTTCAAGTTACCCTGCCCGCGACCATGGTCGGAAAGATGGCAGGGTCAAGTCAACATTGAATTTGGTCTCACAGGAAAATTATTCTGTAATCAGCGCCCATTCGGACTATGACTGCGCCATGCGGGCGATTATTTTTTACCATTTGCAACAGGCCGAATGTGCGCTGGCGGCGGCGGCGGCGTTGCACCGGCCCCTAACCCTGCTGACCGCGCCGGGGGCGGCGGCCTATGGCGGACCGGGGTTCTATTTGGCTATGGTAGAACAGGCCCGGGCGCGGCATCCGGGTGGCCTGGCGAAGGCGATCCTGGATTGTGGCGATGATGGCACCATGGCGCAAATGGCCCTGGCCCTGGGCTGGCGCTGCCTAGTGCTACGGGGCAGGGCGGCGGTCCGCGACAAGGTCAGCCAAATTGCCGCCGCCTACGAAGCCGAAGTCCTACCACGGGCGCCTAAGGCTCTGGATCCGGGCGCCGAGGCCGCGGATATCACCGGCCAATGTCGAGCCTTGCTGGAAACCCGTTAATTGATCCTTATTAACCGTTTATTGCCGGCAACCCGCTAAGTTGCGTTGCCAGCGCTTGTGGCCTTTGGTATTTAGGCGGTGAGGGCTGATGGCCAGTCGGACGAGGAGCTTCAGAATGACGAAATTGGATATTGTCGCCAACGCCACGCGCATGGTCGCACCGGGCAAGGGTATTCTGGCGGCGGATGAAAGCACGGGCACCATTAAAATTCGCCTGGACAGTATTGACGTTCCCTGCACCGAGGATAATCGCCGCGATTACCGCCAGTTGCTATTCACCACGCCGGGTGCGGGGGACTATATTTCCGGCGTCATTCTATTTGACGAAACTCTGCGGCAGTCGGGCACCGATGGGGTACCTTTTCCCAAGCTGTTGTGGGACAATGGCATCCTTCCGGGCATCAAAGTCGATGTCGGTGCCAAGGCGCTGGCCGGTTCGCCCGGCGAAAAGGTTACCGAGGGGCTGGACGGCCTGCGCGAACGGCTGGCCGAATATGTCGAACTGGGCGCCGCTTTCACCAAATGGCGGGCGGTGATTGATGTCGGCAGCAGCATTCCCAGCCGCGCCTGCCTGGAGGCCAATGCCCACGCCCTGGCCCGTTTTGCCGCCCTGTCACAGGAAGCCGGCCTCGTGCCGATCGTGGAGCCCGAGGTGCTGATGGATGGCAGTCACGATATGGAACGCTGCCGGGAAGTGACCGAAGCCGCACTGCAATTGACCTTCAGGGAATTATTCAATCATAACGTCCTGTTGGAAGGCATGGTCCTGAAGCCCAACATGGTGCTGCCAGGCAAAAAATGTAGTGGACAAAATTCGGTCCAGGAAGTCGCCGAAATGACCGTCAAGGTTCTGCGCCGCCAAGTGCCGGGCGCAGTGCCGGGTATTGCCTTCCTCTCGGGCGGGCAGTCGGAAGAAGAGGCCACGGCCCACCTCAATGCCATGAACAAGCTCGGCCCGCTGCCATGGGAGTTGAGCTTCTCCTACGGCCGTGCCTTGCAGGCCTCGGCGCTGCAGGCCTGGCGCGGCAAGGTGGATAATGTGCCTGCCGCCCAGGCCGCCCTGGCTCATCGTGCCAAGATGAACAGTCTGGCCCGCAGCGGTGACTATCAGAGCAAAATGGAAAAGGGCGCCGCTTAGTGGCAGCAGGCGCGAACGGTAGCGCGGACCGCTGCCGCCTGTACCTGATCACGCCGCCCATCTTCGAACCCGCTGCCCTCGCCGAAGATTTGCGCGCGGCCCTGGATGGCGGCGATGTGGCCTGTTTACAACTGCGCCTGAAAGACGTGGACGACGATGCGGTACACCGGGCGACGGAGGTATTGATGCCCGTGGCCCAGGCATATGACGTCGCATTCCTGATCAATGACCGCCCCGACCTGGCCTCGGAATTGCACGCCGACGGCTGTCATGTGGGCCAGGAAGACACCCCCTATGGCGCCGCGCGCGCGACCCTGGGCGCCGATCATATTGTCGGCGTTACCTGTCATGCCTCCCGCCATCTAGCCATGGCGGCGGCCGAAGCCGGTGCCGACTATGTCGCCTTTGGCGCTTTCTTCGCGACCGGAACCAAGCAGGCCAAGGCCTCGGCGGATCTAGAAATTCTGCAGTGGTGGTCGGGCTTGTTCGAAGTGCCCTGTGTCGCCATCGGCGGCATCACGGTGGATAATTGTTTGCCTCTAGTCGTGGCGGGGGCCAATTTTCTTGCCGTGGTGGCCGGTGTATGGAACCATCCCGATGGCCCCGGTGCCGCCGTGCGAGAATTTAACGAAACCATCGCCGCAGCGGAACGCGGAGTGTCCGGCGGGGCCTGATGAACGCCGGGATGCAAATTCAGAAACTAGCCCTTGGCTTGATCGAGGGCGGCTTGACCCTGTCCGGTGTCACCGCCGCCATCACACCTCTGGCTCTGTGGGTGTCCTGGTCCGAATTCGTCTTCTATTTGATTCTGGTGGTTGGTTGCGGCGCCTTTCTGGTCTTTATGGGGCTAGCCCGGCTGCGGGGCTATCTGGTCCCCGAGTACGGGCCGGAGGGCACGGCCGTGGGTATCAAAAGCCTGCGCCAACGGCGAATAGATTGGGAACATTTGCAAGGGGACGACAGGGATATCCGCCAGCGCCAGCGGTCCATCAAGGGCGATGCCCGGCGCGAATTCGGCTATATGATGCGCATTACCTCCATGCTGATCCTGGTCGCCGCGCTGCTGTTCCTGGCCGTTTGGGCGATCATGGAATTCCGTTACAGCTAAGGGTCTTCCCGATTAAAACGGAAACATTGACAGCGCGCGCCATCTGCGCCGCAATAGGCGATGGACCAGAATATGCAACCGGAGGCCCCTGATTGTCTAACCCGCGCGCGCCGGCTGGGCGATGCCCTCACGGCGGCGGCGGAAGCGGTTGAACAAACCCGGCGCATACCCGAGCCACTGTTGACGATGCTGCACGAGGCGCGCCTGTTTCGCATGTTTCTGCCGCATGAGTTTGATGGCGATGAGGTGCCGCCCGATCACTTCCTTCTGACCATGGAGGAAATCGCGCGCCATGACGCCTCCGTGGCCTGGAACATATTCGTCGGCAATAGCGCTGCCCTGATCGCGCCTTTCTTGCCGGAGGAAACAGCGCGAACCATCTACGCAGATACCCGGACCGTCATCGCCTGGGGCCCGCCCCATGCCGGTACAGCGGATGCCGATTCGGGCGGCTACAGGGTCAGCGGCACCTGGGATTTTGCCTCCGGCTGCAGGCAGGCTAACTGGATAGGCGTGCATTGCCGGGTACGGGAGACCGACGGCGGCCTGCGTTTGAACGGCGCCGGGCGGCCTACTATCCGCACCTTATTGTTTCCCAGGGAGCAGGCCACCTTGCACGATACCTGGAACACCATCGGCCTGCGCGGCACGGCCTCCGACTCCTATAGCGTGAGCAACCTATTTGTCTCCGAAGCCTTCTCCGCCACCCGCGAGGACCCCTCGCTACGGCGCAAGAGCGGCCCGCTTTACGCCTTTCCTATGCAGGGTCTGTACGCCGTGGGCGTAGCGGGTGTCGCCTTGGGCACCGCACGGGCCATGTTGTCCGCCCTGGTCGCGCTGGCCGGCGAAAAAACCCCTCGCGGGCTGCCCCGCATGGCGGATACACCGGCCGTGCAATCCGGCGTCGGCCATAACGAGGCCACCCTGGGATCGGCGCGGGCTTACCTGCTGGAGGCCTTGCGGGACATCTATCTAGGCGCCGGCGAGACCGATCCCATAGATATACCCGACCGGGCCCGCGTGCGCCTGGCCGCGACCCATGCCATTCATAGCGCCATCGCGGTGGCCGATTGGGTTTACAAGGAAGCCGGCGTCAGCGCCATCTTCCCCGGCACGCCGTTCGAGCGGCGCTTCCGGGACATGCATACCCTGTCGCAACAGATCCAATCCCGTGGCTCCCATTACGAAGCAGCCGGCCAGGTTCTGTTGGGTATTCCACCCGAAGTTTATTTCTGAGATGAGCCTGGCCGCGTTCGCCTCGCCAACCTGGCGCGATAATTTTATCGGTTTGCTGCTGGTCCTATTAGGGGGCGTTTTTATCACCTCTCTAACCTGGATCGTGCGCGCCGTGGCCGATGACATCCACCCCCTGCAGGCCGGCTTCATGCGCTACGGCTTTGGCACCCTGTTGCTGCTGCCGCTAATCATGAAGTTCGAACGGTCTGACTTTGATCTGAAGTTAATCGGCGGGCATATGTTGCGCGGTATGGTTCATGCCTTCAGTGTGCTGCTGTGGTTTTACGCGGTAACCAAGATGACCCTGGCCGACCTGACCGCGTTGAGCTTTACCGCCCCGGTCTTCATAACCATCGGGGCGTTCGTATTTCTAGGCGAAACCTTCAGCCACCGCCGGCTAGGCGGCATCTTTTTCGCCTTCGTGGGCGCGGTGGTCATCATACGGCCCGGCATCGAAACCATTTCCGTCGGTGCCATCGCCATTCTCGCCGCCTCGCCGTTTCAGGCCGCCTCAACCTTGATCGGCAAGCATCTAGTGCGGCGCACCTCCCTCTACGCCATGGTTTTCTATCTCTCCCTGTTCGTCACCATCGCCAGCTTTATCCCCACATGGTTGGTCTGGTCGACGCCGTCGTTGCGCACCTGTGTCTTGACCTTTGCCGCCGGTGTGATGGCGACGTTGGCGCATTTTTGCTGGAGCAAGAGTTTTCAGATCGCCGATCTGTCGTTTACCCAGCCGGGCTTTTATTTCACCCTAATCTGGGCCGCCGGCATTGGCTATTTTTCCTTCGGTGAGCAGCCCGACTTCTGGTCAGGGCTCGGCGCCGCGATTATTATCGCCGCGACGGCCTATATCACGGCCCGCGAGCGGCAGGTCCGCGCCCGCGCCAATGTGGTGGGAGAGAAAACATGAACCTGCCCCTGGTGGTGGCGATCACGGGCGCCAGCGGCGTCATCTATGGTATCGAAATTCTGCGTGTCCTGCGCCAGCTCAAAATTCCGACGCACCTGATTATCAGCGAGGCAGGCGCGCGGACCCTGCTGCTGGAAACCGATATCCCGCTGGCCGAGGTCCGCGCCCTGGCCGACGTGGTGCATGCCAACAAGGATATTGCAGCCTCTATCGCGTCGGGTTCGTTTCTCACCCGGGGCATGATCGTCGCGCCTTGTTCCATCAAGAATCTGTCGGCCATTGCCAATTCATACGATGCCGACCTAGTCGCGCGCGCGGCGGATGTGACCTTGAAGGAACGCCGCCCCCTGGTCTTGATGGTGCGCGAGACGCCGTTGCATAAAGGCCATCTTAACTTGATGGCCCGTGCCGCTGATTACGGCGCCATCATCCTGCCCCCCATGCCGGCCTTTTATCACAAGCCCGAAAGCATCCAGGATATTATCGACCAGGGCGTTGGCCGCGCCCTGGACCAGTTAGGCGTCACCCACGCCTTGTTCCCCCGCTGGGATGACGACCAGAGTTAGACGGTGGAGCTCCGTTATTGATAGGCGCGCTTTAGCATCTCATGGCGCTCGTGGTCCGAGAGGGATTCCTCAATCACTTCGTAGTAATCCAACGCCGCTTCGGAAGCCGCGCCAAATCCCAGCTTTTCCAAGGCATCAGCCACGTCCTCTCCGCGCCCCTTATTGGTGGCGCCGCCGGGCCAGTGAAAACAGTAAAGTGTCGTGGTGTCCGCCATTGTGGAATTCCTTGTTGAGCCGCGTCTTAGGTTGCTATCCCGCCTTGGTGCCCACGGCACAGTGCATCCAGCGGGCCAGCAGGATGGAGCCTTCGGCGATGGCCCGGGCCTTGGCGTCGTGCCATTGGGTAACTTCCGCCTCGTCCAGTATGGAAAAGATGAACGGCTCGTAATATTTCCAGGTATAGCCGTCTGGATCGCGCACGGTCATGGCGGTGGGGAACAGCTTCAGTTCGGTCAGGCCGCTTCGCCCAAAACGGCTGTACAGAGAGGCGTCGGCACAGCCTTTCTCGCCCACCGAAGGCACCGGCGCCTCCACCTTGTCCTTGATCGCCGACGACAGGGGTAGGTTCCACAGGCTACGCATATCCACCGCGCGTACCATGACCGCAACGCGGCCCCCCGGTTTGGCTACCCGGATCATTTCGCCCAGCATCAGATCGGCGTCGCACTCCTCCATCACTGTGTGGGACATCACCACGTCAAAGCTGTTATCGGGGAATGGCAACGCTTCCGCATTGCCGGGACCGAAGGTGATGATATCGTCCAGGCCTTCCGCCGCCGCGATTGCCGCGGCCTCGCGGAGAAAATAGCCGTTGATGTCCACCGAAGTTATGGTATTGGCGCCCTTGGTATAACGCGCAAGCCAGCGGTCCAAAGAGCCGGGGCCGCAGCCCACATCCAGCACCGTCTCGCCGGGCTGTATGCCTATCTCGTCAACATGCATGCGCACGGCGCGCAGATAACCGGGATCCCGGCCCCGGCCATCGATAAAGGCGACACCGCCCAAATGCCGCCCGCCCAGGGAGATAACACAGTACCGCTCCGCGAGGCGTTCAATAATCGGGTCCCATTGCGAGGCGGCCAGCAGCATCGGCAACAGCACCAACGCCGGGCCGTTACCGTGCAGGCGGTAGGTGATGCCGGCGACCTCTCCCTCGCGCCGCTCCGCTGGCGGGCGGCTAGCGGGACGTTCCAACTCGGCCCGGTCGAGGAAATCCAGCCAGAGCGGGACAATTTCGTCACCACGGTCCGCTGTGACATCGGTCCAAGTCAGGACGGTATAGTCCGCGAAACAATGGGCCTCGGCCGCGGGCAACGCAGGCAAGGCCAACGCGGCCACGTCGGCGCCCGCGCCGCCGTCGCCATACATCAACAACAGCCGGTCTGCGACGGGCGCAACCGTAATGGCTTGCAGACGGTTCAACCCGGCCATGGCCAAGGAGGAAATCCAGGCCGGCCGGCCAGCGATGATGGGGTCTAGCTCCGCGCTATTCTGCACCCCGAAATGGGCTCGCTCCAACCCCAGATGATTAAACAGCGCGGCCAGGCGTTGTTCCACTGTCAGCTCGTCCGCTTGTGCGTTCTGATCCATCATGTCTAAACCAGATTGACCCGCACGCCACACAGAATGATTTGGCCGTCCCCTTGCCACAGCCCGCGTTTTTCGGCCATGGCCAGGATATAGCCTCGGTCGGCGGGCACTACATCGATAGCGGCGATGCCCAGGCCACGGCCTTCGCTATCGGGGGCAAAACGAATATGGGCATTATCAAGCTTGACCACCGGCATACCCTCGACCTTGTCCAGGGGCCGGTCCAGAACCCCCGCCCAGCGCGCGGCCTCCGCGTCCGGATTGTCGGCTTGGATTTCAACCCCGGTCAGCGCCTTAGTGACGTTGGTTTGGACGAAGGCCTGCCATTTCGGACCGGCCCATTTCCAGCGAGACAGCTCCACCGCCGGATCGCCGTCGGGGCCCATGTCATCGATGGAAAGGATGGCGCCTGGCACGTCGGCGGGATGAAAATGGGTGGCGTGACAATCGTCGCCGTCATGGCGCCAGATATCCCGGACGCCCAGGGCGGCGATCCGATGCCTCTCCGCCAAGGCATCATTGCATTCCAGGATGATCATGTAACCGCCAATGCCTTGCCGGCGTTCCAGATAGCGCCCGGCCGTGGTGCCTTCCTGAATGGGGGCGACGACTTCGATCAGATCGCCGCCGATGGGGAGCAGGGCATTGTGCAGGCCAAAGGCCCCAACATTGGGGTCGTTGTAGCAAACCGACAGGCCCAAGGTTGCGCCGATATCGACAACGGCTGATTTCGAATCCTCGGCCACGAAGACAAACTGCCGGAAGCGCATGTTATTCCTCCAATTCAATCACTTCGACCAGGCGGCATCAATTCCACCCGCCCAGCAGGCCGCCGTGACCGTATTGACCATCAGACAGGCGATGGTCATGGGGCCGACGCCACCGGGTACCGGGGTGATGGCGGCTGCGATCCCCTTGGCTGCCTCGAAATCCACATCGCCCGCCAAACGGGTCTTGCCGCCACTAGTATCGATCCGGTTCATGCCCACATCGATCACCACCGCGCCCGGCTTGATACACTCGGCGCCCAGCATTTCCGGCCGGCCCACGGCAGTGACCAGAATATCCGCCTGGCGGCAAATTTCGGGTAAGTCCCTGGTGCGGGAATGGGCGATGGTGACCGTGCAATGTTCCGCCAACAGCAATTGTGCCATGGGCTTGCCCACCAGGTTGGAGCGGCCCACCATCACGGCGCGCAATCCGACCATGCCGCCGGAGCCGAAACGGTCTGCCAACAACATGGAACAGCCCAGGGGCGTGCAAGGCACCATGGCGTTCTGGCTGCTGGCCAGGCGTCCGGCGTTAATGGGATGCAGGCCATCCACATCCTTGTTCGGATCGAGGGCCAGGATAATGGCGCCTTCGTCAATTTGCCTGGGCAATGGCAGTTGCACCAGAATGCCATGCACGGTCGGGTCCCCGTTCAGGCCGGCTATCACCTCCAGCAGATGTTCCTGTCCGGTATCCAATGGCAGCCGAATGGTATCAGACAGAAAGCCCATCTCGGTCGCGACCCTGCCCTTGTTGCGGACATAGATCTGGCTAGTCGGTTCCTCACCGACGATGACCACCGTCAATCCCGGCACCAGGCCATGGCGCGCCTTCAATTGGCTGGTTTGCTGGGCAACCATGTCCCGCAATCCCGCCGCAAAGGCTTTGCCGTCGATAATATCTGCTGTCATGAAATGCGCGCCTATTTGCCGAAACTAAATCTATAGGTTGCTGACTATACAGCCCAAGGCCTAGGCTGTCAGGGCGGCGCGCAGCAAGGGCATGCGGTCGTTGCCGAAGTACATATCATCGTCATCGACGAAAAATGTCGGTGTGCCGAAACCCCCGCGCCGGGCCAGTTTCTCGGTGTTTTCCCGCAATTCCCCCTTGATTTTGTCCGAGGCCATGGCGGTGGCGGTCTGGTCCGGGTCCAGGCCGGCGACCGTAGCGATCTCCGCCAATATGGCATCCTGGGTAATATCCCGGTCTTGGCCCCAATAGGCCTCGAACACGCCCTGGGCATAAGGCACCAGCTTGCCCTGGTGGCTGGCGGCAATACAGCCGCGCATGGCCTTGACGCTATTTATGGGGAAAATCGTCATGGGCCAGGAAATTGTAATGCCTGCCAGGCGGGCCCAATCCTGCAGATCCTTCAGCATATGGGCCTGCTTTGCGGGGACCGGAAATTCCCGGTCGTGATAGACCGATGGATTGATGGTATTGAACAAGCCGCCAACCAGGATCGGCCGCCAGGTTATATCGGCACCCATTTCCGCCGCCAGGGGCTGGATATTGTGAAAACCCAGATAGGTCCAGGGGCTGGAGCAATCAAAATAGCATTCTAATTGGGGTACGATGAATATCCTCACATCAAATTGGCGCGTCTGATGCCGCTATAGTGTGCCTGAAATAGCAAGAGCTGAAAAGGTACGGCCTCAATGGATCGCAGGTGGAGAGGGAATTCGATGATACAATGCACCAAACTTGGGCCAGCGTCATTCATACCTCTTGCATGGCTAAATTTAGGCATTGGATCCTGCCCGAACAATGACCGCTTACCTCTGGGAACCGTTGTAGAATGGGATAGCGGCCGCTGAGATGCAATAGCTCAATCATATTCGACGTAGTCCAGTCTATCCGCCGCGAGGTGTTATCAAAAATGACAACAAAATCTCTCGCGCCTGGGGTATATGCAGGACCTTATGCCCCACACTTTGCAGGCGGAGCAGACGGGACGAACTAACGTGATACCGTGAATCGCAATAAAATCCGTATCGTGAAGACTATTCGTCCTTGTTGCCATATATCACCAACACCGGCACACGGTCCGGTGCCGTGATGTTTTAGGGTTGTGCTACTCCTTTCACAATCAGCCAACCATCTCCCCATTTTGACCATGATCCCGCAACAATCTTAACGAAGCGCTTAAAGTTATTAAATATCAAAGGTTTGTGTCTTACCTTTCTGGATGGCTAACAATTTTCGCCCTAAAAAACAAAAGTAAGTACTTGCAGTGGGGCGGCGGCACGCCTAAATGTCTGGCACTCGCCTCCATAGAGTGCTAGCAAGCGCTCTGGGTGGCTGATTTTAACAGAAACCAGATGAGTGAAACCCTTTCCATGAAACCTACAGTGATTGTGAGGACACCATGAAGCTTCGTCCGCTGAACGACCGCGTGCTGATCAAGCGCGCCGAAGAAGATACCAAAAGCGCCGGCGGTATTATCATTCCTGACACGGCGCAGGAAAAACCAATGCAGGGCATTGTCATGGGCGTCGGCCCTGGCGCCCGCGATGAGAATGGTGAACGGGTGGCTCCTGCGGTACAGACAGGCGACCGGGTGCTATTCGGCAAATGGTCCGGTACCGAGGTCACATTAGATGGCCAGGAATTGTTGATCATGAACGAATCCGACATCATGGCCGTGCTTGAAGACCAGCCGGCGAAAAAGGCGAAAACGGCGAAAAAGGCGGCCTAACGGACGCTTTCCCTTGTTCCCTTTACCTGACACCAAGATAGAAGGAGGCCAATAAGCATGGCTGCCAAAGAAGTTATATTCGATACTGAGGCGCGTGACCGCATGTTGCGCGGAGTTGATGTCCTTGCGAATGCCGTCAAAGTGACCTTAGGCCCCAAGGGCCGTAACGTGCTGTTGGACAAATCCTTCGGCGCGCCACGTATCACCAAGGACGGCGTGACCGTGGCCAAGGAAATCGAGCTGAAAGATAAGTTCGAGAATATGGGCGCGCAGATGGTCCGGGAAGTTGCGTCCAAGACCAACGAAATAGCCGGCGACGGCACCACCACGGCAACGGTACTGGCCCAGGCCATTGTGCGCGAAGGCGCCAAGTCGGTCGCAGCCGGCATGAACCCCATGGATTTGCGCCGTGGCATCGACCTGGCCGTTAGCACGGTGGTCGCAGCCCTTGAAAAGAGCTCTAGAAAGATCTCCGGCCGCAAGGAAATTGCCCAGGTCGGCTCCATTTCCGCCAACGGCGAAGCCGAGGTTGGTGAGATGATCGCCACGGCCATGGAAAAGGTCGGCAACGAAGGCGTCATCACGGTGGAAGAGGCGCAAAGCCTGGATACCGAACTGGAAGTCGTCGAGGGCATGCAGTTCGACCGCGGCTATCTTTCGCCCTATTTCATCACCAACGCCGATAAAATGGTTTCCGAACAGGAAAACCCCTACATCCTGTTGCACGAATCCAAGCTTACTTCGTTGCAGCCCATGCTGCCGATCCTAGAAGCCGTGGTGCAATCGGGCCGGCCGCTGCTGATTGTCGCCGAGGATGTCGAGGGCGAAGCCCTTGCCACACTAGTGGTGAATAAACTGCGTGGCGGCCTGAAGGTCTCCGCGGTTAAGGCCCCGGGCTTTGGCGACCGGCGAAAGGCCATGTTGGAAGACATCGCCATTCTAACTGGTGGCCAGGTGATCTCAGAAGATCTGGGCATCAAGCTGGAAAGCGTCACGCTGGATATGCTGGGCACCGCCAAACGGGTCTCCATGACCAAGGATGACACCACCGTCGTCAACGGCGCCGGCAAAAAGACTGCCATCGCGGCCCGCTGCACGCAGATCCGCGCCCAGGCGGATGACACCAGTTCTGAATACGACAAGGAAAAACTGCAAGAGCGTCTGGCCAAGCTGGCCGGCGGCGTTGCCGTCATCAAAGTTGGCGGCGCGACCGAGGTTGAGGTGAAGGAGCGCAAGGACCGCGTTGACGACGCCTTGAATTCGACCCGGGCCGCGGTTGAAGAAGGCATCGTGCCGGGTGGCGGGGCCGCTCTGCTCTATGCCGGCCGCGCCCTGGACAAGCTGAAGCTCAAGAACCATGACCAGCAGGCTGGTGTCGACATCATTCGCCGCGCCTTACAGACCCCGATCCGGCAAATCGCCGAGAATGCGGGTGTGGATGGTTCCGTGGTCGCTTCCAAGTTGATGGAGAGCAAGGACACCAACTGGGGCTTCAATGCGCAGACTGAAAAGTATGTGGATATGATCAAGGACGGCATCGTCGATCCGGCAAAGGTGGTGCGTATCGCCTTGCAGGACGCGGCGTCCGTCGCCGGTCTGCTGGTCACCACCGAGGCCATGGTCGCTGACAAGCCGGCCAAAAAAGGCGCCGGTGGCGCCGGTGGCGCCGGTGGCGGCATGCCCGATATGGGCGGCATGGGCGGCGGCATGGGCGGCGGCATGGGTGGCATGGGTGGCATGGGCGACATGGGTTTCTAACGCCCCTCATCCAAGCACCTATAATACCGCTGTATTTTGGAGGCCACGCCAGTCTGGCGTGGCCTCCATTATTTTTGCGCTCGAGCATTTCCATTCCAGAAATTCTTGGGTCTTCGGAATTAGAGGGATTTCCCAATCACTTAGAATTGCTTCGCGATTCTCATTAATTCGGAATTTCTCTAGGTCGCCGCCTTGACCCGGACCCGGCGGCGGCGCGGCTCAGGGGAGCTTGCATCCGCTCCGGGCAGGTTGCGGGCGTTGGGCACCAGGTGCACCGCCATCACCTCGGTCCGGCCGCGCACGAATACCTCGCGCATCTCAAAGACGGTAAAATCGGCGCCCGCGCGCTCGGCCACGAAGCTAGAGATCACGGCCTGAACCGTGAATTCCTTGGTCATGGCTTCCAGGCGCGAGGCCGTATTGACGATATCGCCGATAGCGGTGACCGAGGTCGCCCGTCCATAACCCATTTCCCCGACGATGGCCGCGCCGGCATGCACACCGATGCCCATGCGCAATGGCTCGTCCAGGTCGTGACGCAGCTGATGGTTCAAATCCTCCAGAGCCTGGGCCATGCCCGCCACCGCCGCCAGGGCCTGGCGGCAACCCTGTTCCAGGCCGGACTCCACGCCGAACAATGCCATAACGCCATCACCGATAAACTTGTCCAGTTGGCCCCCCGCCGCCTCCACCGCCTGGCCCATGCCACGGAAATACTGGTTCAGGGCAAAGACCACGTCGTAGGGCAGCTTAGCCTCTGCGAATTGCGTGAAGGAACGCAGATCGGCGAACAGCACTGCGATCTCCCGCTCGCTGCCCTGCAGATAGTTGGGCTGGGGCCCGCCACTTTGCAAGCTCACGTTGGACGGCAACAGAGGGACGACGGCAACATCGGCAACAGGGCGTAATTGACAGGCCAGGCGCACACTATTGGGCGCCCCGACCCGGGCCAGCACTTTCAATTCAGCTTCACCGGCCGCCGGCAGGTCGGATGCGCCGGCGGCGATCCGCACCCGGCAGGTGGAACAGCGCCCCCGCCCGCCGCAGATCGATGCATGAGGAATACCGGCCAGGCGGGAGGCGTCCAGCACGCTCAGGCCCGGTTCTATGGCAACCTCGTGGCCATCGGGGTAGGCGATGATGACCCGGACGCTGCGCCGTGCCCACAGACTGCGGGCCCATCTTCCCACCACGATCAGGGTCAGGACAATGATCGTGCCAAGCATGATGTAGTCTAGTGTGCCATAGACGAATTCCACCAACGCCGGTAGGGCGTCGCCAAGCTTGAAAGAGGCCTTAGCCGCGGCTAGCCAGGCCCTGTCCCCGGCCCAAAGGGCTACCTGCTTGCCGACGCCGGCAAAACCCGACAGGGCCAGGCCGGGCAGCAGCAGGGCCGCGGCCAGCAGCCAGGGCCGGGGCCAGCCGTACCAGGGCTTTAGCCGTAACCATTGATGCAGGCCAATACAGCCATGGCTCCAAACCACCAGGACCGCGGCGGCGAGTAACCAGCCATTCTGCGGCGCCAGCACCCAGACGCTAAGGATTTCGTACAGATAGCTGTCATTTAACCCGAAGAATTCATGCCCACCGCGTGTCGCCAGGACATGGGCTGGCAGCAGAAAGGGGATGCACAGGGCCAGCACTACCTGAAAACCTTCGAGCGGGGACATGCGTAGTGTCCGCCGCCGCCACAGGGCAAGAATGGCCATCGAGACATGCAGGGTGATCGCGCCATATAACAGAATGGTGGCAGGCCAGGTGCGCCAGACGGCTATGAACACCGCCCGTCCGGCTTCCATGGCCTCAAGCGATAGATTGCCCAAGGCATGGTTCATGAAATGGGTTGTCACATACACGAACAGCACCAGGCCGCTGCTTAAACTCAGTTTTCGCGGCCAACCCATTATTTAGCGCGCTTCATTTAGTGCGCGGCGGCCCAGCTATCCCCGACCCCGGCATCCACGACCAGGGGGACGGAAAGATGGGCCGCGCCTTCCATCGCCTGCTTGACCACAACGACGGTTGCTTCGATCTCGGCCTCGGGCACTTCAAAGATCAGTTCGTCATGCACTTGCAAGAGCATGGGCGCGCCAAGGCCGGCCTTGGCCATGGCGCCGGGAATGTTCACCATGGCGCGGCGGATCACGTCCGCCGCCGAACCCTGGACCGGAGCGTTGATGGCGGCCCGTTCGTGGAAGCCGCGGCGGGCCGGGTTCTTGTCATTAATGCCGGGCATATGGATCCGGCGGCCATGGATGGTTTCCACATAGCCCAACGCCCGGCAGCTTTCCTTGGTCCGCTCCATATAATCGCGAATGCCTGGATAGCGCTCGAAATAGGCATTGATATAGTTCTGCGCCTCGCCCCGCGCGATGCCCAGATTGTTGGCCAGGCCGAAGGCGGAAATACCATAGATGATGCCGAAATTGATGGCCTTGGCCCGGCGCCGGATCATTGGGTCCATGCCTTCCATGGGCAGGCCGAACACCTGGGCAGCGGTCATGGCGTGAATGTCCTGGCCAGCGTGAAAGGCCTCCCGCAGGGCGGAAATATCTGCGATATGGGCCAGGATGCGCAATTCAATCTGGGAATAATCCGCGCTCAGCAATTTGTGCCCCGGCGCGGCGATGAACGCCCTACGGATACGCCGGCCCTCTTCTGTGCGAACGGGTATGTTCTGCAGGTTCGGATCAGTTGATGCCAGGCGCCCGGTCGACGTGGCGGCCATCGCGTATGAGGTATGGACCCGGCCTGTAACGCTATTAATCTGATTTTGCAGGGCATCGGTATAAGTGCTTTTCAACTTCGCTAGCTGGCGGTATTCCAGCACCCGCACGGGCAAATCATGGCCCTGGGCGGCCAGCCCTTCCAGGACGTCGGCGCCGGTTGCGTAGGCCCCGGTCTTGGTTGCCTTGCCGCCCGGTATGGCCATTTTGTCAAACAGTATCTCGCCCAGTTGTTTTGGCGAATTGACGTTGAATGCCTCGCCCGCCAGCTCGTGGATTTCCCCTTCCAGGGCCGCGATCCGGATGGCGAAGTCGGCGGACAGGCGAGCCAGTTCAGCCCGGTCCACCAGGATACCGGCCGCTTCCATGGCGACCAGAACCGGTACCAGGGGCCGCTCCAGGGTTTCGTAGACCGCATGCTTGTGCGTCGCCTGCAGCTGTGGTTTCAAATATTGGTACAGGCGCAGGGTTAGATCAGCATCCTCGGCCGCGTATTCAGTGGCCTTGTCCAGGGGCACCTGGTCAAAGGTGATCTTGGACTTGCCGCTGCCGGCAACCGCCTTGAACGGGATTGGTTCAATATCCAGATGCAGCTTGGACAATTCATCCATGCCGTGGCCGTGCAGGCCACCTTCGGTCACATAGGACAGCAACATGGTGTCATCGAACGGCGTGATCTCGATGTCATGGCGCCGCAGCACCAGCATGTCGTATTTCAGGTTTTGCCCCACCTTCAGGACCGCTGGGTCTGCCAGCAGCGGCCGCAGCAGATCCAAGGCCTGGGCAAAGGGAATTTGCGCCGGCGCATCCGAGGACCCGCTGTCCAGGTCCAGTTCCCCCGCGGGCACCGGGCCCTTGTGGCCCAGGGGGATGTAACAAGCCTGTCCCGGATGCACGGATAAGGAGACGCCGACCAGCTCCGCCACCATGGCATCCAGCGAGGTGGTCTCCGTATCCACCGCCACCAGGCCAGCGGTCCGGGCCTGATCAATCCAGCCCTGTAACGCGGCCAGGGTCTGAACGCATTGGTAATCCAGGGCCATCGCTGCATCCGGCGTTGTGTCGGGCACCATATTTGGCGCCCCATTGGATGCCGTACCGATGGTCGGGACAGCCGCCCCACGGGACGACAGGCGTTGGGCGATGCGCCCGGCCAGACGTTCCAGGCCCATCTCCGCCATGAAGCTCAGCAACACGCCCGCCTCCGGATCATGCAGATGCAATGCCTCCAGAGGCAGCTGCACCGGCACATCGTCTTTCAAGGTTACCAGTTGCCGGCTGATCCGGGCCTGGTCCGCATGCTCGATAAGGCTCTGCCGCCGTTTCGGCTGCTTGATTTCCCCGGCCCGTCGTAGCACGCCGTCCAGATCGCCGTATTCGTTAATCAACAACGCAGCGGTCTTGACGCCGATACCGGGCACGCCGGGCACGTTATCGGTGGCATCGCCGCATAGGGCTTGGACATCGATCACCCGGTCCGGTCCGACACCGAATTTTTCCTGCACCTGGTCCGGCCCGATATCGCGCTGTTTCATGGGGTCACGCATGCCAACGCCGCCGCCGATCAGCTGCATTAAATCCTTGTCGGAACTAACGATGGTGACTAGCATGCCGGCTTCACGGGCCAGGCGGGCATAGGTGGCGATGATATCATCGGCTTCGAAGCCAGGCATTTCGATAGTGGCCAGGTTGAACGCCTCGCTAGCCCGCTTGACCAGGGGGAATTGTGGCACCAGATCTTCCGGCGCCGGCGGCCGGTGGGCCTTGTATTCGGGATAGATATCGTTTCGGAAGGTTTTGCGCGCGGCATCAAATATCACCGCGAAGTAGTCAGCCTCGCCGGCGTCGCGCACATCATCCACCAGCTTTGAAAGCATATTGCAAAAGCCTGAGACGGCGCCGATGGGCAGGCCATCGCTTTTGCGGGTCAGCGGAGGCAGGGCATGGTAGGCGCGAAAGATATAAGCGGAGCCATCAATCAGAAAAAGATGCCTGGGCTGGCCGCCAGGCGCACTTGGGGGCGTCTCGGGAGGTGCCGCAGCGTCGGAATCGGTTTTCGGGTTTTTCTCGTTCATGGCGCTACTATGCCACGGCCTGGCCAAAGGTGGAATGATGACAATGATGACACCGGTGACAATGCGCGGCCCGCCGTTTTAGAGAAGTTCCGAATTAATGAGAATTGCGAAGCGGTTCTAGGTAATTTGTGCGGTTATGTCGTGAGATCAAATATTATATCTATAAGACAATATTTCATTAAGGGATTTTACTAGCCTCCTAATCAGTTCGCTGCGCATCGCGCGAGCACTAATAGCACCGGTCGTATCCGTCCGTACTGGTGTTGCTGGTCCGGTTCCCCCTCCTCGTCCAGCAAGGGATTTGGTAGGGCGCCGTGGCTATATGTCGCAGCACCCTACCTTTTTTCCGATTTGCTTTAGGAAAGCTCAATAACCTGGCCGTCATGGGCCGGCTCTACCCCGGCCGGCAACTCACGGCAAAGGCTCCGATAGTCCATATCCGAGGTCATGTGGGTCAGGAATGCCCGTTTTGGCCGCAACCGGTCAATCCATTTCAGGGTCTGTTCCAGATGGGTATGGGTGGGATGGGGTTTCGGGCGCAAGGCATCGACGATCCAGACGTCCAGATCCTGCAGCAGTTCCATCGAGTCTTCGGGTAAGCCGTTCAAATCCGTGGAATAGGCGATGGCGCCAAAGCGAAAGCCCAGACTTTCCATAGAGCCATGGATCTGCCGAAACGGCACGACGTCAATATCACCCACGGTGAAGGGTCCCTTGATGGCATGGGCTGCGGCGATCGAAGGATAGTTCGCGGCGTTGGCAAAAATATAGCCAAAGCGTTGTTGCAGGCTATGGATAGTATCGGCGTCTCCATAAACTGGGATGCGCTGGCCCTGCAACAGAGTAAAGCCACGTAAATCGTCGATCCCGTTTACATGATCGGCGTGGTCATGGGTGTAAAGGGCACCATCCAGACGCTGAAGATTGATATCTAGGCATTGTTCCCGCATGTCTGGCGTGGTGTCGACGATCAGGTTGGTGCTGGCGCTTTGCACCAGGATAGAGGACCGGCGGCGGCGGTTTCTCGGCTCTGACGGATCGCACACCCCCCAGACATTGCCGATCCGCGGCACTCCGCCCGAGGTGCCGCAACCCAGAACGGTTACCCGCATTACCCGATCTCCGCCGCGGTATGCGCGGGCCCGGAGGCCTTGGCAAACAGCCGGAAAAAATTATCCGTCGTCAACGCCGCCAACGCCGCGCCGCTGACGCCGCGAAGTTCGGCGAGTTTGGCGGCGGTATTGGCGACAAACGCCGGCTCGTTAGTTTTTCCGCGATGGGGCACGGGCGCCAAATAGGGTGCGTCGGTTTCCACTAAAAGACGGTCCAGCGGGGTCTCCGCCGCCACGGCGCGGACCTCGTCCGCCTTTTTGAAAGTCACGATGCCGCTAAAGGAGATATAGAAATCCAGGGCCAGGGCCGCCCGGGCTAGTTCCGGGCTGGCGGAGAAACAATGCAGCACCCCGGGGAATGGCCCCTTTTCCGTCTCGTCCCGCAGGATCGCGATCATCTCGTCATCCGCGGCCCGGCTATGCACGATCAGGGGCAGCCCGGTTTGCCGCGCGGCGGCGATATGACGGCGGAACAAATTCGCCTGCAGCGCGCGAGGACTGTGATCGTAATGAAAATCTAGGCCGGTCTCGCCGATGCCGACGACTTTGTCGTGAGCCGCCAGTTCGACCAAATGGGCCGTGGTCAGGTCCGGCTCCAACCCCGCGTCATGGGGATGCAAGCCGACAGAGCAGAAGACATTATCGAAACGTTCGGCGATGGCCAGGACGCTTGCGAAGTGATCGACCCGGGTGCAAATGGTCACCATTGTACCGACGCCTGCCGCCTTTGCCCGCACCAACACGCCGTCCAGGTCTTCCTGCAAGCCGGGAAAATCCAGATGGCAGTGGCTATCTACCAGCAGGCTCAAGCATCCTCCTCCGGCCCGGCATAGCGGGGGAAGACGCCTTGGGGTTTGGGCAGCGCCGTACCGGGCGACAGCATGCCTGCGACGTCCAAGGCGGCAAAGCCGCGTTGATCGGCCGCTACCGCCAATTGATCCAGCATCCTTGCCGCCGCATCGGGCACCACGGGCTGGGCTAGAATTGCTAGATGACGGATGACCTCGGCCAGCACGTACAGCACAGTGGCCATGCGCTCGGGGTCGGTCTTCTTCAGGGCCCAAGGGGCCTGGGCGTCCACATAGCGGTTGGCATCGCCCACCACCTCCCACAGCGCGGCCAGCGCCTGGTGGATAACCTGTTCCCCAATCGCGGTGCGCATAATGTCCAACAGCGCGCGGGCCGCGCGGAGCAGGCCGGCGTCCTCTATACTCAACGATCCGGGCGTCGGCACCGCCGCCGCGCAATTCTTGTTAATCATGGACAGTACCCGCTGGGCCAGATTACCGAAGTCGTTCGCCAGGTCGCTGTTCATACGGTTGACCATTGCCGTATGGGAGAAATTACCGTCATTGCCGAAGGGCAACTCCCGCATCATGAAATAACGCGTCTGATCCAGGCCATATTGATCCACGACCTGCTGGGGCGGGATAAAATTGCCCACTGATTTAGACATCTTTTGCCCTTCCACGGTCCACCAGCCATGGGCGAAAATCCGCTTTGGCGGCGCCAGACCGGCGGACATCAGAAAGGCTGGCCAATAGACCGCATGAAAGCGCAGAATATCCTTGCCGACCATGTGCACATCCGTCGGCCAGTAGGTCTTGAAACTTTCTGCTTCCGTATTGGGATAGCCGACGGCGGTGATATAATTTGTCAAGGCATCGACCCAGACGTACATGATGTGGGCATCGTTGCCCGGTACCGGCACACCCCACTTGAACGAAGTTCGGGAAATGGATAAATCCCGCAGGCCGCTTTTGACGAAGCTGATGACTTCATTGCGCCGGCTTTGGGGCAGGACGCGGTTGGGATCTTCTTCGTAATAGGCCAGCAGGCGGTCCTGCCATTGCGAAAGGCGGAAGAAATAGCTGGGCTCCTCAACCCATTCCACCGGGGCGCCAAAGGGCGATAGTTTTTCGCCCCGGGCACCATCCTGTAATTCGTCTTCGGCGTAATAGGCCTCGTCCCGGACAGAATACCAGCCGGCATAGCTGTCCAAATAAATATCGCCATTCGCCTCCATGGCCTGCCAGATAGCCTGCGAGGCCTCGGTGTGCCGATCCTCGGTAGTGCGAATGAAGCCGTCATTGCTAAAATTCATCAACGGGGTCAGATCCCGAAAGTTCTGGCTGACGCCATCGCAAAAGGCCAGGGCGTCCATGCCCGCCGCCTGGGCCGATTTTTCCACCTTCTGGCCATGCTCGTCGGTGCCGGTCATGAACATCACGTCACGACCATCCAGGCGCATGAAACGGGCGATCACGTCACAGGCCAGGGTGGTGTAGGCATGGCCGATATGGGGCTTGTCATTGACGTAATAGATCGGCGTCGTGATGTAATAGGCTTTGGCCTCAGCCATCGCTGTCACCTTTTCCAACAAAAATTTGACTCAATTCGACTTTTATTGAGTGGTTCAGCCGGTTTAGCATACATACTAATGACGCGCGGTACCCTGCAACGCCATGAAGGCGTTCAATACCACTTGCTTTCGATCCAGATTGACCCGCTCGGCCCGCATGGCCAGGCCGCCGATCTTTTCCCATAGCTCGACCCAGCGATCAAGGCCAACCGCCTCCGTTAGGCGGTCAGCCAGGGCAACCTCGCCCGACACCGCATCGCGCATTTGCTCCAGGCCGGCGCCGCCACGGGCCAGGCGCGACAGCCACAGACGCAACAAATCGACCCAGACCTGATAGGCTGCCTCGTCTTTGGCCCTGGCCAGACGATCGCCCAGGGCATGTACCGCCGCATAATCCAGATCGGGCAGATCCCGCACCATGGAGATCAATTCACCGTAAGTTTGCAAACCTCCGGCGTCCGCCATCGCCATGGCCCGGCCGGGGCTGCCTTCCGCTAACCGGACCAGACCCAGACATTCGCTCTGGTCCAGGTCCGGCGTTTGTTGGGTCAGCACGGCAAGGGCGTCCGCTTCATCCAGGGCGCGCAGGGCCAGGTGGCGGCAGCGCGAGCGGATGGTCGGCAGTAGCCGGCCTGGTGCATGGCTGACCAGCAACAGCAGGCATTTTTGGGGCGGTTCCTCCAACAGCTTCAACAAGGCATTTGCGGCATTCGGGTTCATTTCCTCCGCGCCATCGATTATGGCGATACGCCACCCCCCCTCGGCCGAGGTCATGGAGAAAAAACGGCCCAGGCCGCGAATTTGATCGACCACGACTTCGCCGCGCAGCTTTTTGGTGGCCGGGTTCACGATCCGCTCGATTATCCGCAGATCGCCGTGCCCTCCAGCCAGGATGCGGCGGAACAGTTCCCTTTCAGGGGGCATTTGCAGGCTGCTAGGGCCGCCAAAAAGGTCACCGCCGCCGTTACCCTGGGACAGCTGAAAACGGGCCATGCGGTAAGCCAGGGTCATCTTGCCAATACCCCTGGGGCCAGACAACAGCCAGGCGTGTGGCAGGCGCTGGGCCGCCGCCGTCTCCAGAAAGGCCAGTTCCGCCGCCCCATGACCCGTCAACATTGCGGTCGCGATGGGTCCCGTGGCCCGCTCCGGTTGCTCCACCATAGCCGTTACCTAGTCAGAGACACTGCCAAACAGCAGGTGCTCCAGGGCTGCGCCCATCCGGCCAAAAAAACCTTTGCGGGCGACATCGGCACCGGCAATCAATGGTCGTTCGATGGTCGTCATGTTGGGCGCTTCAATTCGCAGCGTCGCCACCGCCTGCCCTTTCGCGATGGGCGTGGTCAGGGGACCCGGATAATTGACACTGACCTTCATGACCCGGCGGGCCTTGTGCGGGATGATGATGGTCAGCGGTTCCTCTATCAACAATGGCACTTTCGCGGTGTCACCCATCCAGACCGGCGCATCCGTTACCTCTTCGCGGGCCTTGAATAGGGCATAGTTGCCGAATTCCCGAAAGCCCCAGGTCAATAGGCGTTGCGCTTCCCTGCTTCTTTGATTGACACTCGTCAGACCGTTGACCACGAGAGTAAGGCGTCGTCCATCGCGTTCGGCGGAGGCGACCAGACCATAACCGGCAGATTTCGTATGGCCGGTT
>CAUZBE010000006.1:0-22540 GCA_963577885.1 Alphaproteobacteria bacterium | reverse complement strand
CGCGGATCGAACGGCGCGGGAATTATATATTCCGGGCCATAGCGCATGTGGGACTTACCATAGGCTTCGGCCACTTCGTCTGGCACGTCCTGACGGGCCAATGCCGCCAAGGCCTGGGCGGCGGCGATCTTCATCTCCTCATTGATGGAGACGGCGCGCACATCCAGGGCGCCGCGAAAAATATAAGGAAAGCCGAGCACGTTGTTGACCTGGTTTGGATAGTCGGACCGCCCTGTGGCCACGATGGCGTCGCCGCGCACCTCCGCCACTTCCTCGGGCGTAACTTCCGGGTCCGGGTTGGCCATGGCGAAGATGATCGGCTTTGGCGCCAAGGAGGCGACCATGGCTGGCGACAGCGCGCCGCGGGCCGAGAGGCCAAAAACTACGTCGGCACCCCTCATGGCGTCTTCCAGGGTACGCAGACCCGTCGCCGCCGCGTGGGCCGATTTCCACTGGTTCATGCCGTCTTCCCGGCCCTGATAGATCACCCCTCGGGTGTCGCAGACGATGACGTTTTCGGTGCGCATGCCCAGGGCCTTGACCAGTTCGACGCAGGCAATGCCAGCCGAACCGGCGCCATTCACAACCAGCTTGGTTTCCGCCATGTTGCGCCCGGTCAGATCCAGCGCATTGATCAAGCCGGCGGCGGCAATGATCGCCGTGCCGTGCTGGTCGTCATGAAAAACCGGAATGTCCATTAATTCGCGCAGGCGTTGCTCGATCACGAAGCAATCCGGGGCGCGGATATCTTCGAGGTTGATGCCGCCGAAGCCCTTACCCAGAAAGCGCACGCAGTTGATGAATTCGTCCACGTCCTCGGTATCGATCTCAATATCGATAGAATCCACATCGGCGAAGCGCTTGAACAATACCGCCTTGCCTTCCATCACCGGCTTGGCGCCCAAAGGGCCCAGATTGCCCAAGCCCAATACAGCAGTGCCGTTGGAAATCACGGCAACCAAATTGCCCTTGGATGTGTAGTCGTAGGCCAAATCTGGGTCTTCAACGATGCGTAGACAGGGCGCGGCCACGCCCGGCGAATAGGCCAGGCTCAAATCCCGTTGCGTCGCCATGGGTTTGGTCGGCGAAATGGACAGCTTGCCCGGCCGCCCCTCAGAGTGAAAACGCAAGGCCTCTTCATTGCGGTAGGTATTGTCCATGTTTACCCCGTCCCTGTTAGCCCGCGGCCAAAAGCTGCGCTGCCACGCTTCAACGCCGCCCGATGCGGGCAAACGATACAGCATTTGCGGCTAGCTATCACAACGCTTTCAGGCGCGCCAATATTTTCAGATAGTTAGTGGGAACGGCGCAAGGGGCCTGGAAATCGGTTTGGTGCCGTCTCGGCGTTTAGCTTGCTGACCCATTGGAATTGGGTTTCGACCGTCTCCGCCTATTCCAAAACTACCCAGCCACTGGTGCCAGGATGACGGCCCATAACCATTGATACTCGCTCTTGAAAAGCGAAACCACCTTCTGGTCCCGGGTTAACTGGGCCGTGATTTCTCTATCGAAGGATCAAATGGTCCTTTGCGTGGCCACCCCGTCGATATTCATCAAGACCGATAGTGTTAAATGTAGATACTGGCGCCCCTCGCTTTCCGGCTTAACTTCCCATTTCTACTCGGTAATATCGATCCGTGAGACGGCCTGTAAATCCGGCGTTACGGCGGTGATGGCAAAGTTCGGGCTGGACAAACGGGATACCATGCGATCCAAACCCCGAATGCTGGCGCCCACCTTCCCGCCCGCGGCCTCGATCATTTCCTTCAACTCACTCACCGACTTTTCGAAGCCCAACAGAAGCTGAATGATGGCTTTATCGTGGAGATTTATTGCATGGGCAAGATTAAAGGCGATGTTCCCAAGTTCCAGTTTGGCCAGAATTTGGTCGACGGTCGCAAGAGGATCGTTTGACGGCGGCGTCCCACCACCGGACGGCTGTGATCCCCCGTTCCCAGCCGCGGGAGACGATGGCGCAACTTTAGCCGCCGGTGGCAATCGTCCCCCTAACCTTGGCACGGTAGGTGGTGGCGCCAGCCTAACGGTAGAGGTGGATCGTCCCCCGTTCTTAGCCGCGTGCCGTGGCGGCACCAGCCTGGCGGCGGGAATAGGTCATCCTATAAGCACTACCTTAATCCGGGTCGCGGCGCCATTACTACGGCCCAAAGCGTACTTCCCCCAGGGATTCGCGCCTCCATATACGGAAATTTGTACGATCCATGGCCGGTCCCTTTGAATTTTAACTTAGACCATCCTATTCATGGGGACCGCAGTAATGCCCTGGAGTATGCCCGAAGTGCTATCCCGAGATTGCCCTTTTAGAAGCAGCCGAACCTTATTTTTTGCCTTCCCGCCAATCCGGAGCCGCAACGTATCGCCGCGTTTAAAGTTCCTTGGGCTGTCGAGATCAAGCCAGCCAGAACCCAGGCGGGAAGATGATACCGTTTTGCCCGACAGCACCTCGGCCGTCTTGGCCGCGGTCAGCGTAGGGATCCCAACCAACAGGAAACTCAGGGCGCCAAGCATGTAAAGACGAACAGCCATTATGTCTCCGCCTGATCGTGGGGCCATTGGTTCGTGGCGCGAGCCGTAAAAGATGTAAGACCTTACCAAGAGCCACGACCACGGGAAGAGTTTTCACCATGCTCAACGTCTAACCTGTGATAAACATGGGCTGCAGGCTCATTGCCGGCCCGGCCTAGGACAATATGTTTTCCATTCCCGATGTGCTTCGCCACGCTGGGAAAATCAGCCCGGCTTTGTTAGCCTTAAGCCGTAATAAGCCCTGGTAATTCTGGTCAAAGAATTAAAACCATTGAGTAATTCATGAAAACATCAGCCACGGCGGGGACTGAAAAGTCGACGCCCATGATGGAACAGTTCCTGGCGATAAAAGAGCAATATGACGATTGTCTGCTGTTTTACCGCATGGGCGATTTCTATGAAATGTTCTTCGATGACGCGGTACAGGCGGCCGAGGCCCTGGATATCACCCTGACCAAACGGGGCAGGCATCTGGGCGACGATATCCCCATGTGCGGCGTGCCCGTGCATGCCGCCGATGGCTACCTTTCGCGGCTGATCCGGAAGGGCTTCCGGGTCGCCGTGTGTGAGCAGACGGAAAACCCAGTGGAAGCGAAAAAGCGCGGCGGCAAATCAGTGGTTCAGCGTGCCGTGGTGCGTCTGGTCACGCCCGGCACCTTGACCGAGGAAACCCTGCTGGATGCCCGCGCCAACAATTATCTCGCCGTCCTGGCCCAGGTGCGCGGCGCCTATGCCCTAGCCTGGATTGATCTGTCCACGGCCGAATTCCTGACCGCTCCCCTTGGCGCCGAGGCCATTGCCTCGGAACTGGCCCGCCTGTCGCCGGGGGAAGTGGTGGTCTCGGATACGCTGTTGGCGGAGCCGGAGGCGACGTCAGGAGAGGGCGAATGGCGCCAGAACTGGGCCGACCGGATCACGCCCTATGCGGATGCCTGCTTTGACTCCGGCTCGGGCGAAAGACGCCTGCAAGCGCTGTACAAGGTCGTCGCCCTGGATGCCTTTGGCAATTTCAGCCGGGCCGAACTAGCGGCTTGCGGTGCCCTGGTAGAGTATCTAGAAATGACCCAGGTGGGCCGCCTGCCCCTTCTCGCGCCGCCACGTCAAGTCTCCACCCAGGAGAGCATGGCGATCGATCCTGCGACCCGGCGTAATCTGGAACTGACCCGCACCCTCGCGGGCGATGTCCGGGGCAGCTTGTTGTCTACCATCGACCGCACCGTAACCGGCGCCGGGGCGCGGCTATTGCTGCGGCATCTCTCTGCGCCCTTAATTGCGCCCGAGGCGATAAACTGGCGCCTGGACATGGTGGATTATTTCATTGCCGGCGAACGCCTGCGCCAAGATGTGCGCGCCACATTGCACCAGGCCCCCGACATGGCGCGGTCCCTGGCGCGCCTCGGGCTGGAGCGCGGCGGACCGCGGGACCTGGCCGCAATTCGCGAGGGCCTGGGCGCAGCCCATGTCCTGGGCGGGCTGTTGGCGGCGCCCGGGTTGCCCTTGCCCCCCGACGGTATCACGGAAGCGGCTCGGGACCTGGGCCGCCACGATGCCCTGGTCGATGAATTAACCAAGGCCTTGGCCCCGGATCTGCCCCTAAGCATCCGCGACGGCGGCTTCATCGCACCTATTTATCGGCCAGAGCTGGATGAATTGCGCAGCCTGCGCGATGCCTCGCGGAAGCTGATAGCCGGGTTGGAGGGGGATTACCGCCAACAAGCCGAAATCGACAGCCTGAAGATCAAGCATAACCGGGTCCTGGGTTATTTCATCGAGGTCGCGGCGCGCCGGGCCGATGGCCTGATAGCGGCGCCGTTGAACGAAGTCTTTATCCATCGCCAGACCATGGCTAACGTGATGCGCTTTTCCACTGTCGAGCTGGGCGATCTGGAACGGCGTATCGCCGAGAGCGCGGATAAAACCCTGGCCCTGGAATTGGAACTGTTCGCCGCATTGGCGGCAACGGTCCTGGCGGAAGCGGCCGCCATCGGCCGGGCCGGTGGGGCCATGGCGGCCCTGGACGTGGCGGCCGCCAATGGGGAGATGGCCGTAACGGGACGGTTTTGCCGCCCGCAGGTCGACGACAGCCAGGCGCTGGTCATTCGGGGCGGCCGCCACCCGGTGGTCGAAGCCTCCCTGACGGCGCGCAACGAAGGCGCCTTTATCGCCAACGATTGCGCCCTGGGTCATGGCGCGGACGAGGGGGTCGATGATGCGGCCCGCATCTGGCTGGTCACCGGCCCCAACATGGCGGGCAAAAGCACCTTTTTGCGGCAGAACGCGTTGATTGCCATTTTGGCCCAGATGGGCAGTTATGTGCCCGCCACCCAGGTCCGTATGGGCGCCGTTGACCGCCTGTTCAGCCGGGTCGGCGCGGCAGACGACCTGGCGCGTGGACGCTCCACCTTCATGGTAGAAATGGTGGAGGCTGCTACAATTTTGAACCAGGCCACGGCGCGGTCATTGGTAATTTTGGACGAGATTGGCCGGGGCACGGCAACCTACGACGGCCTGTCCATCGCCTGGGCGGCGGTAGAGCACCTGCACGAGGTGAATGGCTGCCGGGCGCTCTTTGCCACCCATTATCACGAGCTGACCGCTCTCGCTGGCAAGCTCGACGGCCTGGCCAACGTCACCATGCGGGTCAAGGAATGGCGGGGCGACGTGGTATTCCTACACGAAGTCGGCCCCGGCGCCGCCGACCGCTCCTACGGCATCCAGGTCGCCAAACTGGCGGGCCTGCCGCCCTCGGTCATCGGGCGGGCCGAAGTGGTGTTGGCCGGCCTCGAAGACGGCGAGGCCTTTGGCGGCAACCGTGGCCGGGATAGCGCCGCCCGCCTGGCCGACGACCTGCCCCTGTTCGCCACCGTCAGGCCAACTTCGGGTAGCCGGCAAGCCCCCGGAGAACCCTCAGCCGTCGAAAAAGCCCTGGCCGACGTCCTGCCCGATAGCCTCACCCCCCGCCAGGCCCTGGATCTGATCTATCAGCTAAAGGCGGCGGCGAGGGAGGATTGAGCGGTGGCGCTTTTCTATGATGGGCACAAGATTGGACTGCACCCATTGCTTAAGACAGAAAAATCAAGGACTGGTTACTCTCGGCGGAGGCAATCTGACGCTGTACTTTCAACGCACGAGGTTTTTGTTCGTGTGGGTTGGATCTGTCTACCAGTATAGCCCCAGGGCAGCGACCGATAGAACGCGTCCAGGCGGGCAAAGCAAGCATCACCACTTGTCCTGGTATGCGGCGTCACGCGCAAATTCACCGGGCTGTCCTTCAAGGCCTGGCGGTTAGCACGGTTATGGAACGGAGCCATACATCGTTGAGCACATGGTTTTGGGCGGCTTATTTGGTTGCCAGCCAAACGCCTGGCATCTCGGCGGTCCAGTTTTAGCGGCAGCTTGGCCTGTCGAGCTATGAGATGGCTTTTGGCATTCTTCACAAGCTACGTGCTGACATGGTGCGGGCCAGTCAGGATCGTATCGGTGGCAAGCCGGGAGAGCATGTCGAGATAGACGAGACATGGGTTGGTGGACGGCCCCGCGGCAAAGGCCGGAGCGTCCGTCACAAGGTTTTCGTCGCTTGTGCCGTTGAGGTACGCCATTGGAAACCGAGGACCGCGCAGGACAAACGAAAGGACGGGCGCTATGCCGGGCGTGTCCGGCTCGCCCTCGGATCCGACCGGAGCGCCGGCTCGCTTTGCGGGTTCGTTTAGAACACCGTCACTCCGGGATTGCTGACTGTCACTGACGATTGGAGTAGATATGCCGGTCTCGGCAAGCGGGGGTTAAACATTTTGCCGCTGCCGAATGTGACGACCCAGAGGTTGCCGAGGACCATCTGCCGATAATACATCTCGTCTTCGCCAATCTTAAAACGTGGCTCATCGGCATCCATCACGGTGTCAGCCACCAGCATCTCCAAGCCTACCTTAATGAGTTCACGTTCCGCTTTAACAGGCGCTTCTATCCATTCAACGAATTCCGCTCCTTGTTCGGCATCGCTGGCGACGTCAACGCACCGAACTTCGAAGAACTCTATTCGGGAAAATAGGAGCACCCTACATGTTGTAGGGATCTGCGCTAACCGGATAGGAAAGCCCCACTCCAATACAAATTTCGTGAATTAAGTACCGGGTCACCGAATTAGTTGAGCAATTCACACCGCCGTGATGCCGCCGTCGACGACCAGTTCGGCGCCGGTGACGTGGCGGGCTTCGTCGGAGGCCAAAAACAATATGCAGTTGGCCACGTCCACCGCCTGGGCCGGCTCGCCCATGGGGATGCGTCTAATCGAGGCCGCCAGGGTTTTTTCCGGGTCGCCACCGCCCATGCGCATGACTTGATCGCCCATGTCGGTGCGAATGGTGCCTGGATGCACGGAATTACAGCGGATGCCCAGGCCCTTGCGGGCGCAATCAATGGCCACGGACTTGCTCATCTGCCGCACCGCGCCTTTCGAGGCGCCATAGGCCACCGCGCCGGGCGTGCCGATCAGGCCGGCGATGGAGGATAGGTTGACGATGGCGCCGCCGCCCGCGCCGCCCTTCTGCCGGCCGCCAACGGACATGGCCGCCACGCCATACTTGCAGCCCAGAAAGACGCCCTCCACGTTAACCGCCTGTATGGCGCGCCACTGTTCCATGTCCGTCTGGTCCAGGAACTGGTAGGGCGTGGTCGCCAGGATGCCAGCGTTGTTAACCAGAATATCTGGGCGGCCATGGTTCGTAGCCACCGCGTCCATAATGCGCTGCCAGTCCGCCTCCTGCCGCACGTCGTGCTGAACGAAGACAGCTTCGCCACCCAATTCGTCAGCTACCTCCCTGCCGGCGTCTGCGTTGACATCCGTGACGGTGACCCTGGCCCCTTCTTCGGCGAGACGGCGGGCGGTGGCCCGGCCGATGCCGGTGCCGCCGCCCGTTACGATGACAATCTTGCCCTCTACCCGACCCATCTCTAATTCTCCCTCTGTATCAGATCGCCGTCATGCCGCCATCGACGACCAGTTCGGCGCCGGTGACATGGCGAGCCTCGTCTGAGGCCAGGAATAGGATGCAATTGGCCACGTCTACAGCCTGGCCCGGTTCTCCCATGGGTATGACCTTGATCCGGGCGGCCCAGTTGGCCTCCGCATCGTTGCTGCCCAGGGTCATCACCTGGTTGCCCATGTTGGTGACGATCACGCCGGGGTGCACGGAATTACAGCGGATGCCTAGACCCTTGCGGGCGCAATCGATGGCCACGGACTTGGTCATCTGGCGCACCGCGCCTTTGGATGCGCCGTAGGCCACCAGATGCGGCGTGCTGATCAGGCCCGCGACGGAGGACATGTTGACGATGGCGCCGCCTCCCGCCCCGCCCTTGTCCCGGCCACCACCGGAAGTCATCGCCGCAACGCCGTATTTGCAGCCCAGGAAGACCCCTTCCACGTTGACCTGTTGCACGGCCCGCCATTGTTCCATATCCGTATCCGCTAGTTCTTGGCTATTGCCGGTGGCCAGGATACCGGCGTTGTTGATCAGAATATCCGGGCGGCCATGGCGTTCGGCGACCGCCGCCATCAGGCTCTGCCAGCTAGCCTCCTCGCGCACGTCATGCTGCACGAAGGCCGCGTCGCCGCCCAGTTCAGTAACCACCGCCCGCCCGCTTTCAGCATTAAATTCGGCGATAGTGACAATGGCGCCTTCTTCGGCTAAACGGGTCGCGGCGGCCCGTCCAATACCCGTACCCCCGCCCGTGACGATAGCGATTTTTCCCTCTACGCGTCCCATGATGTTTCCTTCCTTTTCGCCAAATCTATCACAAAACCTCAAACGCCCAGTAGCGCCCGGTGGCGCCTAGTAGCATCGTAATAACCCCTAGTACGAGATTTATGCCAACTAACTTGCGGATCTTGGCCTGCTGCACGCCGGCCGCTGGGAAGTCTTCCTTGTTCAGACATTCCTTGAGCCGGCGATAGGGGCCAAAATAGACGTGTAGATACAACCCTATCATTACCCAACCCGAGGCCTGCATCAAATGCACATGCAGGCCCAAATTGGCGAAGTCACCAAGATAAATGAACACCATCATATAGCCGCTGATCAAAAGCGCCGCGATGGCCATCCACACAAGGGAAAAAAAGCGCCGGAAGACACCCCGCCACAGCACCAGGCGCTGGGGCGGGGTCAGATGCAATTCAGCTGCCGGACGCAGGCATTGGTGGGCGAAATACATCCCTCCCACCCAAAATGCCGCTGCCAGAATATGTATGGCTATCCATAGTCCCATAGTCACGTCCCCTGTTATCCCACCCGGCCCCGATGTTGCCACATAATTCTAGATCATGGCGGTGGTAATTTCACACGATTTGCCCGCGCACCCGGAGAATGGATCGGTTATGCTGCAGTCAAAATCTATATTGCTTGTTGAAAGGAATTAAAATCGTGGCCATGAACTTGTTTGATTTGACCGGCAAGGTCGCCCTTGTGACCGGCTCGACCAAAGGCATTGGCAAAGCCATGGCCGAAGCCTTGGCCGAACACGGCGCCAAGGTAGTGATAACCTCGCGCAAGGCGGATTTGTGCGATGAAGTCGCCGCCGAGATCAACGCCGCCGGTGGTGAAGCGATCGCGGTGCCGTGCAACATTTCGCGGCAGGACGAGATGGAGAACCTTCTGGCCATGACGCGGAAAACGTGGGGCCAGATCGATATTCTGATCCTCAACGCCGCCGTTAATCCCTGGCACGGCTCCGCCCTGGACATTCCCGACTCCGCCTTCGACAAGACCATGGAAGTCAACATAAAATGCAACATGGCCTTCTGCCGCGAAGTCATTCCGGAAATGCGGGCGCGCAAGGACGGCGCAATCATAATAGTCTCCTCGGTGGGCGGCCTGCGCGGCAGCACCGTGCTGGGCGCCTACTGCATTTCCAAGGCCGCCGACATGCAGATTGTGCGCAACCTGGCGGTCGAATTCGGCCAGGATAACATACGCGTCAACTGCGTCGCGCCGGGTCTGGTAAAGACCAATTTCGCCCGCGTCCTGTATGAGGATCCCGAAGTCGCCGCCAGAAAAATCGCCGGCACGCCCATGCGCCGCCTGGGCGAGGGCCAGGACCTTGCCGGCATCGCCGTATATCTGGCATCAAAAGCGGGATCATGGACCACGGGCCAGACCTTTTGCATCGATGGCGGCGTGACCATCGCGGGCGATGGTTAGGACGACAATGGTATAGGAACCAGGGGCATGGCGAAAGGGGATGCATTCACCAAACGGCGTGGGGTCATCGACCGCGCCGCGTTGAGCCATGCCCTGGCCGACCTGGCCGAGGCCCATGCACCGGAGTCCCCGGCCCTGCGCGGCGCGGTCCTGCAGCAGTTGAAGTACGCGTTGACCGATGGTAGGGCGGAAGTGCGGCGCCGCTTTGAAGCCGGCGCTAGCGGCAATATGGTGCTGGTCGCCAATTGCTTTCTGTTGGATCAGCTGATCCGGTCCCTCTATGACTTCACCACGGGCGTGGTGTTCCCCGCCACCAATCCCACCGCTTCGGAACGTATCGGACTGGTCGCCATCGGCGGTTATGGCCGCGGCGAATTGGCGCCGCAATCGGACATCGATTTGCTGTTTCTGCTGCCCTACAAGCAAACCCCGTGGGGTGAGCAGGTGGTAGAATTTATCCTGTACATGCTGTGGGATTTGAGACTGAAAGTGGGCCATGCCACGCGCACGGTGGATGAATGCATACGGCTATCGCGCGGCGACATCACCATTCGCACCACCTTGCTGGAAGCACGCTATCTGTGGGGTGATGAGGACCTGTTCCAAGACATGAAGGCCCGCTTCGGCAGGGAGGTCGTGGTTGATACCGGCCCGGATTTTGTCGATGCCAAATTAGTGGAGCGGGACGAACGGCACCAGCGCATGGGCGACAGCCGTTATCTGTTGGAACCCAACGTCAAGGACGGCAAGGGCGGCCTGCGCGATCTGCACACCTTGTTCTGGATCGCGAAGTACCTTTACCGGGTCAATGACGTGGCGCAACTGGTCGAACAAGGTGTCTTCACCAAGGAGGAATACCGCTTGTTCGCCAAGGCTGAAACCTTCCTGCGCACGGTGCGCTGCGAATTGCACTATCTGGCAAATCGGCCGGAGGAACGCCTGACCTTCGACGTGCAGCCGGAATTGGCCGCCCACCTGGGCTATACAGACCACACGGGCACCTCGGGCGTGGAACGCTTCATGAAGCATTATTTTCTGGTCGCCAAGGATGTCGGCGATCTGACCCGCATCTTTTGCGCCGCCCTGGAAGATCAGCACAAACGGCAACGGCGTTTTCGCCTGCCCCGTTTTGGTTTGCGCAAGCTCGAGGTCGATGGCTTTCTGGTCGAGGGCGACCGTATTGGTTTGCTACCCGAGGACGACTTCCGTGGCGATCCGGTGAAGCTGATCCGGCTGTTTCATGTGGCTCATGAAAAGGACCTAGATATTCACCCCCAGGCCCTGCGTCTGATCACCCGAAATCTGCGCCTGATCAATGGCAAGCTGCGCGCTAATGTGGAAGCGAATCGCCTGTGCCTGGAAATTCTCACGTCGAGGAA
Organism: Alphaproteobacteria bacterium; assembly: GCA_963577885.1. GTDB lineage: Bacteria > Pseudomonadota > Alphaproteobacteria. The sequence continues at coordinate 11,421 of CAUZBE010000006.1, read as the reverse complement.
AAATCCGGAAACCACCTTGCGCCGAATGAATGAAGCCGGCGTATTCGGCCGTTTTATCCCCGACTTTGGGCGCGTCGTAGCGCAGATGCAGCACGATATGTATCACGTCTATACGGTGGACGAGCATACCATCCGGGCCATGGGTATTCTGGCTCGGATCGAAGACGGCAGCCTGAGCGCGGATCATCCTCTGTCCACCAAAGTGATCGGCAAAATAAAAATGCGCCGGGTACTCTACGTGGCGCTGCTATTGCATGACATCGCCAAAGGCCGGGGCGGTGATCATTCCGTACTGGGGGCAGAAGTGGCGGAACAATTGTGCCCGCGCCTGGGCATGGAACCCGCGGAAACCGAAACCGTGGCCTGGCTGGTACGCTGGCATCTGGCCATGGCGCATACCGCCTTCAAGCGCGATCTGGACGACCCCAAAAGCATCAGCGATTTTGTCGACCTGGTTCAAAGCCCCGAGCGGCTAAAATTATTAGTGGTACTGACCGTTTGCGATATTCGCGCCGTTGGTCCGGGCATCTGGAACGGCTGGAAAGGGCAATTGCTGCGCGATCTTTATAGCCGGGCCGAGGAATACATGTTGGGCGGTCAGCCTTCGGTGAACCAGGAAGACCGCGCGGCGGCGGTAAAAGACGCGTTGCGCGAAAAACTACAGGATTGGCCAGCAGAGGCGGTGGAACGCCAGTTGGGCCGGGGCATGGCTGCCTTCTGGCTTTCGGCCGAGCTGTCGGATCATGAATATTGGGCGCGTTTAATGCAGAAAGCGGACGAGGCCGGGCAGGCAATCACGGTCGATACCCGGGTTCATCCCTTTGAATCTATTACCGAGCTAACCGTCTATACCGCCGATCATCCGGGCGTTTTCTCCCGCCTGGCGGGCGCCATCACGGTCAGCGGCGCCTCCATCGCCGGGGCGCGTATTTTTACCACCACGGATGGAATGGCGCTAGATGTCTTTTCGATCCAGGACACGGAAGGCCGGCCAATTTCGCGGCCGGAAAGCATCGCGCGCCTGCGCCGGAACATCGACAAGATCCTGAGCGGCAAGTTGCTGTTGTCGGTCGCCCTGGGTGAGAGGCGCAGCCATCTGCCGGGCCGGGCCAGCGTCTTTACCGTGCAACCCACGGTGATTATCGACAACGATGCTTCCCGCACCCACACCGTGATCGAGGTCAACGGCCGCGACCGCCCCGCCCTGCTACATGATCTGACCAAAGCGTTTTTCGGCCTGTCCCTGACCATCGCCAACGCCCGCATCGCTACCTATGGCGAACGGGCAGTCGACGTCTTCTATGTCAAGGACCTGTTTGGCCTGAAAATTACCTCGCCTACCCGGCTGGAAACCATTCGCCTGGCTCTGTATTCCGCCCTGAATGATCCCGGCGAACAGACCGCCACCCCGGAGATCAAGAAAAAGACAGCCACGGCATAAATTGATCCTCCACCAGCCCAGAAAGAAACCGCCAGCCACACTGTGTGGACCCGGCGGCTGTTTCGACTTCGGCAGGCGGGCTTATGCAGCCCGAACGTCGGTCAAGAATATTTCGACAGTGCCCTTCAGCGCCTCGGCCTGTTTGGCTAATTCCTCGGACGCGGACAGCACCTGGCTGGCGGCTGAACCGGTTTCGGTGGTCGCCTGGCTAACGGAAGTAATGTTCTCTGTCACCTCCTGTGCACCCCTAGCGGCCTGATCAACATTGCGGCCAATTTCAAGCGTCGCGGCGGATCTCCCCTCCACGGCCGAGGCTACGGACGGCGAGATCTCGCTGATCTTGCCGATGGTTTCGCTGATCCTTTGCGAGACCGTAACGGCGCCATTGGTCTCGTGCTGCATCGAAGTAATCTGCGCGGTAATCTCTTCCGTGGCCTTGGCAGTTTGGATGGCCAGATTTTTTCACCTCGCTGGCGACAACCGCAAAGCCCTTGCCGGCATCGCCAGCCCGGGCTACCTCAATCGTCGCGTTCAGGCCCAACAAATTCATCTGACCGGCAATATCGTTGATTAGATTTACCACATCGCCAATTTTCTGAGCTGCTTCGTACAAACTAGCCACCGATTGATTGGTGTGCTCGGTCTAGGTGACGGCATCGGATGTAATGCGCGCTGAATTACCGGCACCCAGCGATGAACAGACCTTTTTTTAGCCCTGATTTTCCGTTATTCAATTGGCATGAACCTGTCCCGCGCCTTTACCGCCGCAGTTAGCCAAACAATATGAATTTATTCCGCGCCATTTCTACGGTCGGCGGCTACACAATGTTGAGCCGTATTCTGGGCTTTGTGCGCGATATCCTGATCGCCACCATATTGGGTGCCGGGCCGGTCGCGGATGCCTTCTTCATCGCCTTCAAGCTGCCAAATTTTTTCCGCCGTCTGTTCGCGGAGGGCGCTTTCAACGCGGGTTTTGTCCCACTGTTCTCGGACCTTTTAGCAACCAAGGGGCCAGGGCCGGCCAAGGCTTTTGCCGAACAAGCCTTGAGCGTGCTGCTATTGACCCTGTTCATCTTTGTCACCCTGGCCCAAATCACCATGCCGTGGGTAATGCAGGTTTTGGCGCCGGGCTTTGTCGGCGATCCCGAACGCTTCGATCTAGCGGTGGCCTTTACCCGCATCACTTTCCCCTATCTGCTGTTGATCTCATTGGTATCGTTAATGGGCGGCATCCTGAACTCCCTGCAGCGCTTTGCCGCCGTAGCGGCGACGCCGGTCTTGTTGAACCTGTGTTTAATTGCCGCGGTCACCTTGCTAGCGCCCCATATGCCCAGCCCGGGCCATGCCCTGGCCTGGGGCGTGGCGGCGGCCGGCGTAGCGCAGTTGATATGGCTTTCCGTGGCCTGCCACAAGGCCGGCATGAGCCTGTACCTGCCCCGCCCGCGCCTGACCCCCAAGGTACGGGAATTACTGTGCCTGATCCTGCCCGCCGCCCTAGGTGCAGGGGTGGTGCAGGTTAATCTGGTGATCGATATCATCCTAGCATCCCTGTTACCCAAGGGTTCGGTCTCGTTCCTATTCTACGCCGATCGTTTGAACCAATTACCCATCGGGGTAGTGGGCGTTGCCGTCGGCACCACAATCCTGCCCCTTCTCTCGCGCCTGATGGCGCAAAAAGACCAGCCCGGCGCCCTACACGCCTTGAACCGGGCCATTGAATTAACGCTGTTTCTGGCCCTGCCGGCTATGTTTGCATTTCTTCTGCTGGCGGATGAACTGATCCTGACCCTGTTTCAACGGGGCCAATTTGATATCGCTGCTTCCCGCGCCACTGCCTTTGCCCTGACCGCCTATGCGGTGGGCTTGCCGGCCTATGTTTTGGTCAAGGTGTTGACGCCAGCCTTTTTCGCCCGTCGCGATACCCGCACCCCGGTGTTGGTGGGCATGGTGGCCGTGGTGGCCAACTTGATTCTGAATTTGATCCTGATGCAGTTCCTCGCACACGCCGGCCTCGCTTTAGCGACCGCCATCGCGGCCTGGCTGAATATAGCCCTGCTGTCCTGGATATTGTACCGCCGCGGCGATCTGGTGCCAGATCCCCGCCTGCGACAACGCCTGGGCCGGGCCCTGGCGGCGGCCCTGGCCATGGCCGGGGGGCTGTGGTGGCTAAAGGGCCTATTGGCGGCGCAATTCCTGGGTGGTGAAGTCCCGCGTATCCTTGCCCTGCTCGCCCTAGTGACGGCAGGTATGATCGGCTACGCCATGGCCGCGCTGATTTTGCGCGCCGTCCGCGAGGGCGAGATCCGCGCGCTATTGTCCCGCCGACGCTAGAGCATTGTTCAACCGCTCGTGCCGAGCTATGCATGTGTAAAATACTAATCAATTTTAGGATTGTATGATGACTAACCGCAAAGCACTTTCCGGCATCAAGGTATTCGATGCAACCCAGGGTGTCGCCGGGCCCCACGCCACCATGCTGTTGGCCCAGCACGGCGCCAACGTCATCAAAGTAGAACCCCTCGACGGCGATTGGGGCCGCGCACTGGGCAAGGTTTATGGCGATTTATGCGCCCATGCGGTAACCTTCAACCGGGGCAAACGTTCCATCGCGCTGAATTTAAAATCCGAAGCGGGCTGCAAGGTCGCCCAGAAACTTGCCAGCGACGCCGATATCGTGTTGGAAAGCTTCCGTCCCGGCGTGATGTCGCGGTTTGGCCTGGACTACGAGCAGATCAAGGCCATGCGCGAGGACGTAATCTATCTATCCGTCACCGGATTTGGCCAGCAGGGCCCCTACCGCGACCTGCCCGTCACGGATTCCGTGATCCAGGCATTTTCCGGCCTGATGTCCATCAACCGGGATGGCGACGGTAACCCGCAACGGATTGGCATGATCGCCGTCGACGTGATGACTGGCCTGTATGCCTATCAAGCGATTTCCTCCGCCCTGATTTCGCGCATGCGATTTGGCGAAGGGGCCTATCTCGATTGCTCGCTGATGCAATCGGCGGCCGCATTTCAAAGCGCTAAGGTGATGGAATACTTCATGGAGGACGGCGCGCCCCAGGTTCTCTACGTCCCCGTGGGCACCATGAAGACCGCCGACAGCTATATCAATATCACCGCCATGCGCGACCGCCACTATGTCTCGCTATGTGAGGTTTTGGGGCTGGAGAATTTGATTGACGATCCCCGCTTCAATACCCGGGACAAGCGGGTGGCCCGCGAGGCCGAGTTGATGCCCATGATCCGGGCCGAATTCGTGAAACGGACAACGGCGGAGTGGTGCGAACTGCTGACAGCAGCGGAGGTGATGAATTCGGCCATCTCCACCTATGACGATTATCTCAAGGATGAACATGTAAACGCAGTGAATGGCGTGGCTTGGGTTGAGCATCAGGAAGTGGGCCGCATACCCATGGTGAATATACCTGGCCTGCCCGCCATAGACGGCGCGGACGAATTGACCGAATGCGCCCATATTGGCCAGCATACCCGTACGATATTAAGCGAGGCGGGCTACGGCGCGGACGAGATCGCGACGCTTTTAGCCAGCAACGCCATCGGTGAGAGCACCAGTTAAAGCCACCATGTACCCCGCCCAGCTGGAAGGTCTACCGCGCCTGGCCGTTGATGTCGTCCTGGCCTTGGTCAGACCTCTGTTCGCCTTTAATCAGTACGATCCTTATCTCTATTAGCCCTTTCTGACGGTGGCCCTGACCCTTGCCGTATTGATATTTCTGCTGCACCGGCACGATGACGATAGGAGCTTTTTTCGGCGTTATTTTAGCCACCGGATCTGGGACCATAATTAAGCCCAAGGCGGACTATAAATTCTGTTACATCAACGGTGTCTTGTTTCCTGCCATCTTCACGCCCTTGATCCTTTCCGGTGCCTGGATTGGAAAGGCGGTACAGTCCGGCCTGATCGATTTTTGGGGTGTGGGGACGGCCCACGGTGGCGGCCTGTGTACCAGCGGTCTCTACTCTCTGATATATTCTCTGGCCTATGATTTCGGACGTTACTTGGCCCATTTCGTCCGGCACCGTTTTGACATCCTGTGGCATTTTCACAAGGTGCATCGTTCGGCCGAGGTCCTGACGCCGTTCACATCATTTCGGGCCCATCCGGTCGACTTGATTTTGATGGCCACGTTTCCCAGCCTCCTGACCGGCCTTGTAAATGGCGCCTTTAACTATTGGTCCGGGGAGGCGGCCGGCCTTTATCTATTCTTCGGCCTGCACGCCCTGATCTTCATCTATAATTTGGCCGGCAACCTGCGTCACAGCCATGTCTGGTTAAGCTATGGCCCGGTGTTAAGCCAAATTTTCGTCTCACCGGCCCAGCATCAGATTCACCACAGCATCGAAGAACGCCACTGGGGCCGGAACATCGGCTTTGCGCGGGCCATTTGGGACCGCCTGTTCGGCACCCTGTATGTGCCGAAGGCGCACGAGCAATTCGCCATGGGCCTGGGCGACGGCACAGAGGGGCGGTATCACAGCGTGGGCGGCATGTACTGGCAGCCCATCCGTGGACTGTTCCGCCAGTACAGTGATGGCCACGGTCCATCGCGGGATGATGGTTGATCCCGGCAATTAACCCCAACGGTTGACCGGGGCGTGTGCCTGGGTAATAACCTGCCGCCTGCCAACAGTTACGGGGACCAGTGATCGATGAAGCGTATATTTTCCGGGGTCCAGCCCACGGGCAACCTGCATCTGGGCAATTACCTGGGCGCCATCCGCAATTTCGCCCGCTTGCAGGACGACTATGAATGCATCTATTGCGTGGTCGACATGCACGCCATCACGGTCTGGCAGGATCCGGCCACGCTAAAGGCCAATACCCGTGAAGTGACGGCGACCTTTCTGGCCGCCGGCATCGACGCCAGCAAGCATATCATCTTCAATCAGAGTCAGGTTCCGGCCCATGCTGAACTAGCCTGGATCTTCAACTGCGTGGCGCGCCTGGGCTGGCTGAACCGGATGACCCAGTTCAAGGAGAAAGCGGGCAAGAATCGCGAAAACGCCTCCGCCGGGTTGTATGTTTATCCCGTGTTGATGGCCGCCGATATTCTGTTGTACAAGGCTACCCATGTGCCCGTAGGCGAGGATCAGAAACAGCACCTGGAATTGACCCGGGACGTGGCGCAAAAATTCAACAACGATTTCGGGCAGGGAATTTTCCCCATCGTGGAACCATTGATCTTCGGCGAAGCGACCCGGGTGATGAGCCTGCGCGACGGCAGCAAGAAAATGTCGAAGTCCGATCCCTCGGGCTATTCCCGCCTCACCATGACCGACGGCCCGGATGAAATCGCACAAAAAATCCGCAAGGCCAAGACCGATCCACTGCCCCTGCCGGAAACCGTAGATGGCTTCGAGGGCCGGCCCGAAGCGGCCAACCTGATCACCATTTATGCCGCCCTGGCGGATATCGGCACCGAGGCTGTTCTGGGCGAATTTGGCGGCCAGAAATTCTCCGACTTCAAGAAGGCCCTGACCGACCTGGCGGTGGAAAAGCTGGGACCGGTTGGCCAAGAGATGCAGCGCCTGATGGCCGACCCCGGCCATGTGGACGCGGTTCTAAAAGATGGCGCCGAACGGGCCGACGCCCTAGCCCGCCCCATTCTGCGCGAAATTTACGACGTGGTTGGCTTCCTGAACGTCCGCTGAGGCCGTCGCGACGGTTGTTGTTTCTGGCTGCTCAACATTCGGGATTAGTTAACCTTGATGGCTTATTCAGCGGCTTCCCTGTCAGCCGCTTCCTTGGCCTGGCGAAGGGCCCGCAACTTTGCCTGATGTTCCGCTCTCTCCCGCTGCGTTTTTTCTTTTTCCATCAGAGCGTGCTTGCCCTTTTTCTGGACCGCGGCAAATTGTTCTTCGGCCCTCGATTTCGCTGACTTCGACATTTTTGGTCATCCTCTGCTTTGGTTCGGGGCGGCATGGGCGGCCGCGTTCATTACGGAGCATGGGCACCGGCAGGCCGTCGCGCAAGATCGGCGGCAGCATGGCGCATCGTACCAGTCATCTTTGCAATCTTCGTGTGTGTCGTTGCCGGAAACATGATCGGGAATCGATTATGTCACCTCGTCCCTTCCGACGTGTGTCTCATCGGTCAGACGGTCATCGGAGACCGTATCGCCAACGGCGCGCCAAAGCATTAAATTTAGAGCAATTTTCCAACCACTTAAAATCGCGCCGCGATTCTTATTAATTCGGAATTGCTCTAGGCCGTGTCACCAACGGCGCGCTAAGGCCGCCTCCAACCGATGTTGGAGGCGGCGCATCGCGTAATTAATCAACGACGGAAAGATTTTCGGCGGAAGATTTGCCGTTCTGTCCCGGCTGAAGATCGTAGGTGACCTTCTGACCTTCGTTTAGCGAACTCAGTCCGGCGCGCTCGACGGCCGAAATGTGGACGAAGGCGTCTTTCGAGCCGTCTTCAGGCTCGATGAATCCAAAGCCTTTGGCTGAGTTAAACCATTTCACGGTACCAGTAGTCATAGCTATTTCCTCTAACAGGTGTATAGATCTCGCGCCTCACGCCATGTGACGGCGCTCGCAATTTAACGTCTACATTGTCAGGAGGTAGCTAAGCTAATCGGCGTACCGGTTATTCAGGTAGCACCAAACGAATGCAATACGTATGGTGGATAAATAGTCCAAATCCTGAAGAAGTCAATGACCGCGGAGACCCAAGGCGGAAATCTGAATTCTGTCTGCCGCGGCGTTGAACGAATCGGGCACAACCAATCTTCTTATCCTGTTAATATTCAGTGCCCCATAAGCGCCAGAGTCTGGTCGCAATTTCCGAAAGTAGAATAAATTGTTTCGGGTAGTCTCTATCAGTTGGGCGCTGTTCCCGGACCTGGGTCACCTGCATGTGCGGGCCCCTACCACCAGAGAGACCTGGTAACCAGCCCGCGCCAGCGACGCGCCCATATATCCGCCGATCGCCCCGGCGCCATAAATACAAATACGCATGTCCCTGCATATCATCGACCGCCGCGGCTGGCTATCGCACCATTGTGCATGGTGGAATTACGCGATGGATTAGAGACGTTGCGCGCGCAGCGCCTGGCGGCGAACCTTGCCAGCGTCATCACGCAACGGCTCGGTAACAAATTCAAACGTCCGAGGGATCTTGTAGCGCACCAGTTGCTGGCTCAGGTGCGCCAACAGCGCCTCTACTTCCAGACTTTGGTCCGGAACGTCGACGATGGCATGGATCAGATTGCCCATATCCTCGTCCGGCAGGCCAATCACCGCCGAGGAACGGACGCTGGGGTGGAGATCGATTGCCGCTTCCACCTCGGCCGGATATATATTAGCGCCGCCCGAGAGGATCATGTCGCTACGCCGGTCCGTCAGGTAAAGATACCCCTCGTCATCCAGATAGCCCAAATCGCCCAGGGATTCCCAACCACCCTCGACCGCTTTGGCCTCCGCTCCGATGTAAAAATATGTGGCGCCCTGCCCCGCATCGGGCAGCAGAAATATTTCACCGATTTCGCCATTGGGCAGAATGTTGCCTTCGTCATCCACGACCTTCATTTGGAAGCCGTCCTGGGGCTTGCCGACCGAACCGCGGTGACTTAACCACTCGGTGCCCGAGATCGTCGTGAAGCCCTGGGCCTCGGTGCCGCCATACAGCTCCATCAGCACATCGCCGCCGAACCATTCGACAAAGGCCTCCTTCAGCCAGGCCGGACAGGGTGCGGCCATATGCCAGACCACCAGCAACGAGCTGACGTCATAGCGGTCCCGCTGGGCACCGGGCAGGCGCCACATACGCTGCATCATGGTCGGCACCAGATACATCAATTGCACGCCATGGCGTTCTATCAGTTCCAGGGTTTCAGCCGCATCGAAGCGCGAAGTGATAATCAGGTGATGCCCCATTTGCAGTGCGATCATACTCAAACTAAACGGTCCATTGTGGTACAGCGGGCCAGGCATCAATGCGACCTGCTCCGGCGAAAGGCCTAATCTCTCCTCCAACAGGTCGACTGTCGCCGGATCCTTAGAAACGATCAGCTTTGGCCGGCCGGTTGAACCGCCGGAGGTCATCGCCTTCCAATATGTGGTCGTGATCTCCGGCAATGGCGCATCGGACAGGGCCGGGTCGGGACAGTAACCCGGCGCCAGACACACCGTGCCCTGGTGTGCCTCGGGCGCGGCGCCAACCAGCAGGCTTGGCGCCGCCAACGCGACGATCTGGCCGAGCTCCCCAGCGGGCAGACGATAAGATACCGGCTGTGGCGTCGCCCCCAACTTCCATGTGGCGAAAACCGCCTCGACAAATGTCACGCAGTTGGGCAGGGCAATAGTGACGAAATCACCCTCCTTGACGCCAAGTTCGCCGTAGGCCCTGGCGAGGCGATTGCTGCGCGCCTCTAATTCGGCCCGGTTCAAGGTAGTGCCCTCGTGGGTCAGGATGGGCTTTTCAGGATCCTGGTCGGCCCAGTAGGCTAAAATTCGGGATAGAGAAACTTCACTCATGAAACGCCTATGGATCTAGTAACGGCCAACGTCCGGGCCCGGCCCTGGCTAGGTCGGCCGGTTTCAGCATCCCGATCTCTCCAGCTTTGGTGACATTCCGCATAGGTTACCGCCAAATCGAGTAAGGGGGATGCATAATTCGGTCACCGCCCTATTATTCGCTTTGACAGGGCGAGCAGAATATATACCCATCAACAGCGCAATAAAAAGGCATACAGCATGGCCGGAAATCAACCTTATCAGGCGGGCCGCCATTTCCTACAAATCCCCGGCCCGACCAATGTGCCCGACCGTATTCTGCGGGCCATCGACGGCGCCACCATCGATCACCGAGGCCCCGCATTCGAAGGTCTGGCCCGCCGGGTGCTGGACGGCATGAAACCGGTTTTTCAGACCAAGGGCGCGGTAGTGATCTACCCGGCATCGGGCACCGGCGCGTGGGAAGCGGCCCTGGTCAATACCCTGTCCCCCGGCGACCGGGTGTTGATGGCGGAAACCGGACAATTCGCCAACCTGTGGCGGGCTCTGGCCGAACGCCTGGGCCTGGATGTTCAATTCCTCGCCGGCGATTGGCGCCATGGGGTTCAGCCCGGACAAATCGCCGCCGCCCTGGCGGGGGACAAGGACGAAAGCATCAAGGCGTTGTGCTGCGTGCACAACGAAACCTCTACCGGGGTCACCTCGGATATAGCTGGGGTGCGCCAAGCCATGGACAATATCGGACACCCGGCTTTGCTGATGGTCGATACCATCTCGTCCCTAGCCTCGATTGACTACCGCCATGACGAATGGGGCGTCGATGTATCCATTGGCGGCTCGCAAAAAGGCCTGATGCTGCCCCCCGGCCTAAGCTTCAACGCGATCAGCGCAAAAGCCTTGAAGGCACACGAGGGCGCCGGAATGATCCGGTCCTATTGGGATTGGGCGCCCATGCTGCAAGCCAACAAGGGCGGCGCCTTTCCCTATACGCCGGCGACCAATCTGCTTTACGGCCTGGACGAAGCCATGCTGATGCTCCAGGAGGAAGGCCTACCAAACGTCTTCCAACGCCACACCCGCCTAGCCGAGGCGACGCGCCGCGCTGTTTCGGCCTGGGGACTGGAAACGGTGGCTTTGGCGGCAACGGAAAAATCCAATAGTCTGACCGCCGTGATGTTGCCCGAAGGCCATGACGCGGATACCTTCCGCGCGGTGGTCCTGCAGCGCTTCAATATGTCCCTGGGCAACGGCCTGGGCCGCCTGGCCGGCCGGGTTTTCCGCATCGGCCATCTGGGCGATTTTAACGATTTGATGCTGGCCGGTACCCTATCTGGCGTGGAAATGGGCCTGGCCGCGGCCGGCGTGCCCCACGAAAGGGGCGGTATTCAAGCGGCCCTGGATTTTCTATCCCTGGCGTAGGTGTCAATATTGCCACGATAAACAAAAGTTGGGCCTGTCGTAGATATCTAGGATAAGCATCCTTTAACCCACTG